>CASGVX010000146.1 GCA_949346185.1 uncultured Lachnospiraceae bacterium | reverse complement strand
CGAAGTATTATAAGGTGTCTGGCGCAGAGGAGCATTCTGCCATGGAGTCTGCCCAGGGAGCGGTGCAGGAGAAGCGGTACAAGGCATCCTTCCCCAGCTTGATTAATGTGGCCGGGCAGCCCACGTATATCATGGTCTTGAAGGATTCCGGGGGACTGGTGAAGATGTATGCCATGGTGAATGTGGAGCAGTACAATATCGTGGCTGCAGCGGCCAGCCAGACGGAGGTTTTTGCAAAATACCGGAAAATGCTGGCCAGCAACGGGGATATGGAGCCTAGCGAGGAAAATTTGAAGAAAAAGACGGTGACGGTGGAGAACGTGCAGTTTGTAAACACGGAAGATGGCACCATGGTGTATGTGAAGGATACGGAAGGTGGCGTATACAAGCAGGCATTCAAGGACAATGAGGACTTAATTCGGATTTCTGGAGGAGACGTGCTTGTGATGGAATACGAGCAGATGACGGAGGATGAAAATGAGATTCATCAGATCAGGAACTTTCAGTTTGTCAGGGATGGCGAGGCGGTCTCTTCTCCCGGAAAATCAATGTAGGATGAAATAAAAAAGGAGGAGCGGAATATGCGGGAGCGGTTTGCCAGATTTATGCAGGGGAGGCATGGGGCTGATCAGTTGAGCAATTTTTTGGTCATTGCCGCATTGGTTCTGGTGGTGCTGGAGATATTCATTCCCATTCCCAGAGTGCGCCACGCCTTGAATTCCCTAGGCATTGCGATGATTCTGGTTTCGTATTTCAGAATGTTTTCTAGAAACCATGCCAAGAGATATGAGGAGAATGAGCGGTTTTTGAAGTATTTTAACCGGGTGAGGTTCTGGTGGAATGGGCAGAAGGCTAGGTCTGCCCAGAGGAAGACCCACCGCATTTTCAAGTGTCCCTCCTGCCACCAATCTATCCGCGTGCCAAAGGGCAAGGGCAAAATTGCGATTACTTGCCCCAAGTGTCATGGGGAGTTTATCAAACGCACATAGATTTTTCATAGAGGCAGCAATTGCAATTTGCAGGGATGGAGAGCAGTTTATGAGAGAGATGGAATTTAAGATGGAGCGTCCTGACTTGGTAAGGGAAGGGGATGTGGTTCATGTCAGCGAGAAGAAGACGGCGCTAAATTATTCTTATATCATCGAGCCAGCGGTGGCAATGTCCGGCTGCTATAAGGTGAATCAGCGTCTGCATTGTTCAGAGGGAAGGGTGAAAAAGGTGATTCACAATGAGAGGGGATATTATGTGACAGTGGCATTTGACGAGTAGGATGCAGCAAATTATCAGAGAATGGAGAGAAAATGATGTTGAGAGAAGGAATAACGGGACAGGGAGAGACTGTGGTAACTCGGGAAAATACGGCAAAGACAGTAGGGAGCGGGGAATTGGACGTGTTTGCCACTCCGGCTATGATTGCCATGATGGAGGAGACTGCCTATAAGAGCGTGGCAGGAGAATTGGATGCGGGCATGGGCAGCGTGGGCACGCTGATGAATGTGAAGCATGTGTCAGCCACCCCGCTGGGGAGGAAGGTCACCTGCCAGACAGAACTTAGAGAGGTGGATGGACGCCGACTGGTATTCCATGTGGAAGCCAAGGACGAAGCAGGACTGATTGGCGAGGGCGTTCATGAGCGATTTATCGTGGAAAATGAGAAATTCCAGAAGAAAGCAGATAGCAAATAATAAAACCATATGACAAGAAAGACCGGCGGGCAAAATGATTGTCCGTCGGTCTTTTTTTGTCTGGGAAGTGAGTATTTAACGCTTGTTGCTGGGCTTCCAGATATGCATTTTTTCCGCATCTGCGATTAAGTCATCCCGGAAGTCCGGATGTGCTACGGAGATGATTGCTTCCGCTTTCTGCCAGCTGGAAAGTCCTTTCAGATTGACCAGACCGTATTCTGTCACGAAATAGTGCACGTTGGCACGGGTATCGGTGACGATGGAGCCGTCTGCCAGAGTGGGGCGGATGCGGGATTTCACAGTGCCGTCTTTCGTTGTGAATGTGGAGGACATGCAGATAAAGGACTTGCCGCCCTGAGACAGATATGCGCCCAGCACGAAGTCCAGCTGTCCGCCGGCACCGCTGATTTGCTTTGTCCCGGCACTCTCCGCATTGACCTGTCCGAAGAGGTCGATATCCACCGCATTGTTGATAGAGATGAAGTGGTCCAGAGCAGAAATCTGGCGAATGTCGTTGGTATATTCCACGGGAGCGCTCATGCACTCCGGATTATCATTTAGGTAATCGTATAGCTTCTGGGTTCCGGCGGCGAAGGCATATACCTGGCGACCCTTGTCAATGCTCTTCCTCAGGCCGGTAATCTTTCCCGCATTGGCAATGTCCACGAAGGCATCCACGTACATTTCCGTATGTATTCCCAAATCCTTCAGGTCGGATTTGGCAATCAGTGAGCCAACGGCGTTTGGCATGCCGCCAATGCCTAACTGCAGGCATGCCCCGTCAGGAATCTCGTCTACGATATATTTTGCGACTGCCTCGTCCACTGCTGTGGCCGGGCCGGCAGCGCCCATGGCGGCGATGGCGGGATTGGCTCCCTCCACGATCATGTCCACCTTGCTGATATGGATGCCCTCTTCAAATCCTCCCAGGCAACGGGGCATATTCTGATTTACTTCCACGATGATGACCTCTGCCCGGTCGCACATAGCCATCATGTGGGAGGCGTTGGGGCCGAAGTTGAAGAAGCCGTGGTCATCCATGGGCGCAACTTGGAACATGGCAACCCGGGAGGGGGTGTCAATATCCCGGTAGTAGCGGGGAAGTTCGGAATAGCGGATAGGGGCATAGAAGGAAAATCCCTGGGCAATCGCCTTTCTCTCCAGGCCGCCCATATGCCAGGAGTTCCATGTCATATGTTCTGCTGGATTGTCAATGCCGAAGATTTCCAAGGGCTTCATCAGGATTCCTCCCCGGAAATTCACGTCTGTCAATTCCGGAAGCCTTTTGGCCATGGCGGCATCCAGTGCCACCGGAGTTCCGGTACACCAGCCGAAGTCTACCCAGTCTCCTGAATTAACGGCTTTGACTGCCTCCTCGGCAGTGGTCAACTTGTCTGCATACATTTGTTTCAAGTCCATTTTCTACCTCATTTCTGCACACTTGATTTAAAGCATTCACGCCCGTATTCCGTGTGCGGGCACGGGCATGCCTGATGGGCAATGCGGTTGCTATGCGAGGCATAGGTTTCCATGCATCAGTGCTTTTTAGAATAGTAATTCCCTATACAATAAAATAACATTTTTTTTCATCTATTTCAATAATGGAATGAATTGCTAGTACAACGAATATCAAACAGGTGAATATATTAAGAACTTAATTTTCGTTGTACTGGGAATAGCAACTGCAAATTTTTTTTGGTATTTTTGACCATTTCCCATGCTGGCTTGTATACTAGATGAAGGGAGGATAAATGAATGAATCAAAGAATGAGTACTCAGGAATTTGAAGACATGTATCACAGGTACAAGCAGCTATTGTTCCGGATTGCCTTCTCCTATGTGAAAAAGAGAGAGGATGCCGAGGATCTTGTGCAGGAGGCGTTTTGCAAGTGTCTGTACAAGGCACCGGAATTTGTGGATGAAGAGCATGAAAAGCGGTGGCTGATCCGTGTTATTGTGAATTTATGCAAGAATTATGTCAGGTCATTCTGGCACAGGAACAGAGTAAACATGGAAGATATTCCTGAACAATCCTGGATTCAGGAAGGGCAGGAGGGGATTCTCCTTCAGGAGGTGCTGGAACTTCCAGACAAGTGCAAGGCGACGATGTATCTGCACTACTATGAGGGGTATGCGTGCCGGGAGGTGGCAGATATTTTGGGCTGTAAGGAATCCACAATAAAAATGCGCTTGAAGAAGGGGAGAGAACTTTTGAGATTTCAATTATCAGAAGGAGGGATGCCATATGAAGATGGAGGAATATAAGAAGGTGTATGATAAGATGGTGATGTCCCGGGAGGGAGACGAGAGGATTTTGAGAGAACTTTTAGAGGAGAGGGATACTGCAGCGAACAGGGGAGGCAGAAGAGGAAAACTGGCTGTGGCAGCTGGCTTGGCTGCTGCTGCGGTGGTTTTGTTTTTCGCAGTGAGGGGAGCCTCCCTCTGGAATCAGGAGCCTACCCGGAATCATCCAGGTACAGAGATGGCTGCGGAGGATGGGAACCCATCAGGGAAACCAGATGGTAACAAAGAAGAGGCGCAGGAAAAAACAGACGCAGCCAATCAGGGGAAAGAGAGGAAGGATGCGCAAGGGGGGGAGGAGAATGGGAAGGACAGCGGAGAGCCGAAAGAGTTTCAAGTCCAGCCCGTCTCTTATCCGGTCAATCAGGATGAGTCGGAGGATTTGACGGATATCAAGGAAGGGTATCTCAAGAATCTCCTTCCCTTTTATCGGAAAGCCTTCCAGAAAATGCTCATGGGAAAGAAGGGGAAGAATCAGGTATGCTCCCCGGTGAATCTTTATTTTACCATGGCGATGCTGTCTGAGATGACAGCGGGGGAGAGCAGGGAGCAGATTTTGAGAGCCTTAGGACAAACGGATGCGGAGGAAGTGAGGGAACAGAGCAAGAATATCTGGCAATGGTTATATTCTGATGACAAAAGTTCTCGCTGTATCTTGGGAAATTCCCTGTGGACCAGACAAGGGGAATCGCTGAAGAAGAGCACCCTGCAATCTCTGTCAGACCACTACTATGCATCCACTTACCAAGGGCAGATGGGAAATAAGTCTTATGACCAGACAATCCAGAATTGGCTGAATAAGATGACGGGGGGCAATCTGAAAGACAGCGTTGGGAAGATAGAGACAACGGATGATACCTCTCTAATGCTGCTGTCAGCCGCTGATTTTTATGGCGCTTGGATTAACAATGCCTTTGACAAGAGGAATACGAAGAAGGGAACATTTTATACCGGTACCGGAAAAAAGATGACCAGCGACTTCATGCACCATATCGGGGATCATGCCTTCTACGACGAGAAGCGGTTTACCGCCACCAGTCTGGGACTTAGCGGCGATCAGGAGATGTATATATTTCTGCCGAAGGAGAACAGCTCTCTGGAGGAACTGCTGAAAAAAGACATCAATCATATCCTTCATATCAGCACTGGCGCAGAGGAGGGGAAGGATTATATCGTGAACCTGAAATTGCCCAAATTCAAAATCAAGGGGAAGAGGGATTTGGTCTCTGCGATGAAGTCTATGGGAGTGACAGATATCTTTGGCCGGAATGCGGATTTTACCGGATTGCTGGATGAGAAGGAGAGTGGCTGCTATGTGGACAAGGCAAAGCAGACCATGCAGATCAGCGTGGACGAAGAGGGATGCAGCGTTTCTGCTTACAGCGAGGTAGCAGGGAAGGATAAAGGCGCCGCTCCGGATAAAAAGAAGAAAATGAACTGTGACCGTCCTTTTCTCGTGGTGCTCAGTGACAGGAATGGCATACCTATCTTTGCAGGTGCGGTAAATCAGCCGAAATAATTATTACGCTTTGCTCGGGTATTTTTTCCTTGGAACTGAATCAAGTGCTCTGCATGAAGATGTCAAAAAGGCATGATTCGCAGTACTGGTTGCGGAACAACAAGATATGACCTGCATTATTTTCAGGGGAATGCATCAATTGTTAGAACA
>CASGVX010000145.1 GCA_949346185.1 uncultured Lachnospiraceae bacterium | reverse complement strand
ATATATATATCCAGAAGAACTGCAGGAATATCGGGATGAATATTTCCTTCCAGACGAGGACGAGGAAGAGGCGGAGGACTTTCCCGCTGCCGCCAGCACGGAAGAAACTCTGGCAGACAGCCCCTCCCTCCGCTCGGTCACGCCCGATATGCAGGAACTCATCGACTCCCTGCTAGAGGAATCGAAAATCTCGGAAGAACTGGAGAAGAAAAAGCAAGAACTCACCACTGTTGCCGCCAAGGAAAAAATGCATCTGGTGGAGGAGATTATGAAGGAGTATATCCAAGTCTGAATCAGGCTGGGAGCAGTTACTATTCACAGCCGTTTTCGTCGGCATCATTAGAAAGGATTTTCAAGTAAATGTTAGATAAGAAGATAACGATTTCAGAAGCTGCAAAGCAATTATCCCTAGAAAGCCATGTTCTGCGCTACTGGGAAATGGAATTAGGCCTGCAGATAGCCCGGAACAATCAGGGACACCGCTTCTACACCAGCGATGACATCGCCCTGCTGCGGGACATCAAGGACTTAAAAGAACAGGGATTTCAGTTAAAGGCCATCAAGATGATTCTGCCGGATATCCACAATGTACGGCAGATGAATCCCCAGCGGCTTTACGAACTGCGGGAGGAGTTGAACGAACGGGTGCAGAGCGAAGAAAACTCTGAAGGCACCAAAGCCCACACTGCCCAGGTCATGCCCCTGCATCCCAGAACCGGCACGGAAATCCGCAATATTTCCGAGACCAGCTCCCAATACCGAAACGATGCGGAAGAAAAACTGCGCCACTTCGAGGCGATGATGCGGAAAATGATTCGAGCCACCGTAGCGGAAATGGAGCACGAATCAGAAGAGCGAATCTATGAGCGAATCACCACCAAGCTATTGAAAGAGATGGACTATCTTACCAGACAGCGAGAGGAACTTCACGAGAAGCAGGTAGCCCTCCTCAAGGAAATTCTCGCAGAGGTACGCCATGAACTGCCCGAAACCGCCACTACCCAAGACACTCCCATCCTTCAGTCAAAAAAGAAGCAAAAAGAAAGAAAGGGAAGAAAAAAGAATTTACCATTTGCTAAGAAGAAATAATAATGCTATACTAAGGGTTAGCGTTCTTTTATCGCGCCCTATCCGAACTTGTATGGATTTGTACCAATGCGCAAACATGCGAATAAAAGATGCTGCATTATAAAATACTATAGCGCGTCAAAAAGGCAAGGAACTCCAGCGCATATAGAGAAAGGCGGAAATCATTATGGGAAATTTCCAAATCGAGCCCTGCGGAAACATCCAAGGGCTATATACCATTCAGCCAAAGGTATTCGGCGATGCCAGAGGCTATTTCATGGAGACGTACAACTACGCCGACTTTAAAGCGGCGGGGCTGGACATGGTCTTCGTGCAGGACAACCAGTCCAGCTCCACCCATGGGGTGCTTCGGGGGCTGCACTACCAAAAAAACCATACTCAGGGAAAGCTGGTGCGGGTCACCAGCGGAGAAGTCTTTGACGTAGCGGTGGATATCCGCCGAAACTCACCCACCTACGGCCAATGGTTCGGCGTAGTGCTCAGTGCGGAAAAGAAAAATATGTTTTACGTACCAGAGGGATTTGCCCATGGATTCTATGTAATGTCAGATACAGCAGAATTTATATACAAATGCACGGATTTCTATGACCCCTCTTCCGAGGCGGGAGTTTTGTGGAATGATGCCTCCATCGGCGTGAACTGGCCTATTCCTGAGGGGGAGGAGCCTATTCTATCCGAGAAGGATACCAAGCATCCGGCATTTTCTGACGAAATCTATCTGGACTATTGATTTGGAAAAACCAAGCATACATGACGAGACAGCACATTTCTTCTCTATCACTGCGCATAGCGACAATAAGAAACACGGAAAAGGGGATTGGACATGAAAAAAGTATTGATTACCGGCTGCAACGGGCAGCTTGGACGAGCTTTGAATGAACTGCTACGAGATTCTGATGTGGAAATAATCAACACTGATGTATCCGAATTAGACATTTGCGATCTGGAACAGGTGCGCCGCCTTCTTGCGGAAAAGCGTCCGGATACCATTATTAACTGCGCCGCCCACACGGCGGTGGACAAGTGCGAGACAGATGTGAAAAACGCTCAGAAAATCAATGGATTGGGGCCGAAGAACTTGGCCACTGCGGCAAAGGAAATCGACGCCCAGATGGTCCAGGTTTCTACAGACTATGTATTTTCCGGAGATGCGGACATCCCCTATACAGAGGAGGACGCCCCCTGTCCCCAGAGCGTATATGGCTCTACCAAGCTGGAAGGAGAACAAGCCGTCGCATCTATTCTGGAGCGATATTACATCGTCAGGACTGCTTGGCTTTACGGAGATGGAAATAATTTTGTAAAAACCATGCTCCGGCTGGCAGAGACCCGGGACGAGATTACCGTGGTGAATGACCAGTACGGCTCCCCCACTTCCGCCTTGGAACTGGCCCGCATGATTCTTCACATTGTGGATTCCGGCGAATACGGCATCTACCATGGCACATGCGAGGGAATTGCCAGCTGGTATGAATTTGCCTGTAAAATCTTTTCCCTTGCGGGCGTGAATATCAACGTAGTGCCCGTCACCACCGAAGAATACCCTGCCTCCGTGGCAAAGCGCCCAGCCTACTCCGTGCTGGAAAACAAAAAGCTTAATAGCCAGGGAAGTTACCGAATGAAGCAATGGGAGGATGCGCTGGAAGAATATATGGATTTAACGGGGGCAATCTCTTGAACATTTTATTCTATCAATGGAACGCATACAATTTATCGGACACTCGATGGGCTTTTGAGCAAAAGGGATATGCTGTCACGATGCTCGCGGAACCCATCGCAAACCCGGAGGAGGATGCAGATTACACCCACAGGCTGGCAGAGCGCCTTTCTGTGGGAAATTATGATTTTGTATTCTCCCTTAATTATTTTCCAGTACTCGCCGAGAGCTGCCATCAGGCATCTCTCCCCTATGTGTGCTGGAACTGCGACGGCTCCCTTCTGGCAATGTACCACGAATCCGTTTTCTATCCCACCAATGTCATCTTCACCTTTGATTATAAGAATTATAAGGAATTTCATGCCTTGGGCGTAAGAAATATCTATCATCTTCCTCTGGCAGTCAACACTCACAGGCTGGAAAAGCAGTTCTTCCCCGCAAGCACGGATTATCCCGTGTCCTTCGTGGGAAATCTCTACGAGAAAAATACCTTTCAGCAAATCAAAGACAGCCTTCCGGACTATCTGGCCGGATATCTGCGGGGAGCC
This sequence comes from uncultured Lachnospiraceae bacterium, assembly GCA_949346185.1. Classification (GTDB taxonomy): domain Bacteria; phylum Bacillota; class Clostridia; order Lachnospirales; family Lachnospiraceae; genus Butyribacter. The sequence goes on along the minus strand of CASGVX010000145.1, from coordinate 2,388 downwards.
ATCAATGCGCAGAAATTGGTGTCTGGGGGAAATATGCTGGAACTGCTGCTCACAGATGACATCGTGGCAGAATTAGAAGAACTATCCTCCTACTACAAGTCAGAACAGTCCTTTGCAGGCATCAAACAGTTGTTCGCCACCACAATCTTAGGATTCCAGACAGCCTCCGAGGAGCGTCAGGAAAACCTCGCCGCACTAGCAACCCACTTGGCTCCCGAATACAAGGTGCATCTTTTCACAGGAAGCGACAAATCGGATTTGCCTGACGTCATTTTTCACCCGCCTGTGGATTATCAGAGGGAGATGCCCCAAATTTTTCGACGCAGCAAGATCAATCTAAATATGACCATTCCCAATATCACCACCGGGATTCCCCTGCGAGTTTGGGATATCCTAGGATGTGGCGGCTTCCTGCTATCCAATTACCAGCCGGAATTATACAATTATTTTGATATAGGAAAGCAGATGGATATTTTTGAAGATCAAGGGGAACTCTTAGAGAAAACAGACTTTTATCTGCGCCACGACAGCCTCCGCAGGCAGATGGCACGGGCCGGTATGGAACTGGTACGCCAAGAACACAACTATCTGGCAAGGATAGAGCAGATGGTGCAAACCTTGAATACATTCGATTTGTGAGAGAAATGAGCAAAAGCGATTTTTTCACTCAGAAAGTTAGCGTCTGCACTGCGACACTAACTTTGCAAGAACTTTCGTTCTAATTATGCCACAGAGAGCAGTGCAGAAATGAGGAAAACTATGAACCAACTGGAAGAGAAAAAAAAGGAAGAGGAAACTTACTTAGAACGCTTGGAGACAGCGGTAGCCCGCATCAGGGAAATCCACGAGGAAAATACTGCAGGCAAGCCCACCGTAAAGCATCACGGAGAGGCTTTTCCAGATTATTTTGCCAAGGTATCTGCCTTTCTCCTGCAAATTGCCGATTTCCATGGAAAGAATCGGCAGGGAGCGCTGGACAACCTGTCAATGGAAGATTGGAGGGCAATCAATCTAGCCCAATATGAGGATGTGACTGGGGATAACTACCAGTCCAGCTATGCCAATCCCGACTACAGCACCGCTGCCTTGGGCGAGGAATTTGGGCAGATTCTTGCCAGCTTGTATACGGAACTTCGCAGCAGCATTATCTACGCATACGAAGACCGACTTTTCCACATTACCACCACTTACGAGCTCTTCATCGAAGTGTACAATATCCTAGAACAGGCAGATGCTTCATACGAAGAAGTGCGCTCCGCCATCTACTATCATTTTTACGACTATGCTGATATTACCGTGGAGGACAATCTGCGGGATACCTTCGATCCCTCCAGAGATTTTGCCGCCAATCTCATCTGCCACAGCGATTTGACCGACCTGCGGTATCTGTACCGCTTTGGGGAATACATTTCCTTCAACGAACTGGAAATGGCTAATTACCTGAATAGTCTGCCAGAAAAGGAAATCCAAGATATGGCATTCACCTTCACTGACGGCTATCGACGGGGATTTGATTTATACCATATTGACCTTGCCGAGAAAAAGACGGTGAACATCCGCTATCGCCTAGGCATGGAGCGGATGATTCGAGAGGTGATCGGACAGTTTAGGGAAATGGGCCTCTCTCCCATCATCTACCGGGCCGGCGTGAGCATCAGCCGCAGAACCCTTGTAGGAAAGGTGGGGTTTTTCGGCGCATCTTCCAGCAGACAATATGAGTACGACCACCGCATGGACGACGCCATCTTTTTTGACAAAGCTTATGCAGAACGAAAACTATCGCTCCAAGAACAAGCTTTGGAATCCATGAAAGAACTCTGCCAACAATTCGCAGGCCCCGCCGTAGTTGAAAACTTTGGCGAATCTCCCTTTAATCCCGAGGAGAAGGAGAACGCCTACCACTACAGCGAAAAACAGCAGAAACAGAAACTGGAGTTCCAAGCCGCCAGCGGACTACTGCGAAACCAATACGTTCCCAGAGACCAGACCAGTTTCTCCATTATTTCCTATCCCCTGCCGGAAATCAAGGGCGATTTCCCAGAGATTTTCCATGAGACCATACTGGTGAATACTCTGGACAAGCAAGAATATTTGAAAATCCAGACCTGCATCATCAATGCGCTGGATCAGGGGGATTACGTCACCATTACTGGCAGGAACGGCAACCGCACGAATCTGACAGTGGCGTTGGCTCCATTGGAGAATCCCGGGAAGGAGACCAAATTTGAAAACTGCCTGGCAGACGTGAACATCCCTCTGGGCGAGGTGTTTACTTCCCCGAAACTCCAAGGAACCAGCGGACTTCTCCATGTGACGAAGGTATTTCTAAACGACTTGGAATACCACGACTTCTCCCTCACCTTTCAGGATGGCGTAGTCGCCGACTAC
>CASGVX010000144.1 GCA_949346185.1 uncultured Lachnospiraceae bacterium | reverse complement strand
GCGGATGCTGCCCGTATGGTTTCTAATCAATGCGGGCTGACGCTCGGCGGGGTCACCACATTGCTCTCGCTCAGCACCGTCCCGCCGTCCGTCTGCACCTGAAGGAAAAATCCATTGGCAATCTCCTTTTTATCCACAACGCCATCCGCATCCGGCGTAGGAGCCGGCTCCTTTGCCGCCTCTGCATCGTATGTCAATTCCTCCTCCACTTGGAGATGGGTGCTGTCAATCCACGTGGCATCCACCTTCTTCCCTTGGAAATAAAGGCTCGCAAAGGGGGTAAATCCGCTACCCTCTATCAGAAATCCCTTTTCGTTTCTTGTAATCTTCGTAATTTGTACCGGCTTTGTTCCCATCTGGAGAACCGTAGGCTGGTAGGGATTTTTCCCGCCATAAGCATAATTCTCTCCATAGAGCATGTCATACTCCAGCATTTTCAGGTTCTCGTGGTAGGTTTTCGTCTTCCACTCCGCATTCTGATGATATCTGGTAATATTTCCCGCCGTAATATTGATGCGCTTTAATATTTCCGGATACAGCTGATAAGAACTCAAATTCTCTTCCATCTTTTCCAGACCCATATTGTCCCAGACAACATACTGTGTCTGGTACAGATTTGAATCCTTCAAATCCTTCTTCTTGATATCCAAACTGGGGAGATGATCTCCATAGAGCACCAAAACCGTCTTTTCATTGCGCTTGGACAGAGCATCCACCAATTCCCCAATCATGTCATCCACTTCCTTTAACTGGCTCACGTAATAAAGGTAATCCTCCTCCATCCCATCCGGCGCCTTATTCACCTTGATTTTAGCTTTGTCCACAGAAAAGCCCGCATACTTACCATGGCTCTGCACCGTAATCCCCAAAGTGAAATCCGTCCCCGGCGTGGAATCCAGCGTGCCGAGAATCTCCTTTGTCAGTACCTTATCCTTCTTCCACCCATTGGGGTTATCCTCCAAACCATTCATATACTCCATAGAGGTAAAGGTGTCGAAACCCAAGTTGGCAAAAACCTTGTTCCTCCCATAAAATGTCCCCTCATTATTGTGGACGCAATGAGCCTTGTATCCCAGAGACTTCAAGTCATAGCACACGCTCTCCGATGTAGTATCCCGCAAAATCGTCTTATAGGGATACTCTGACGTGCCGAAATCCTTCTGGCTCATTCCCGTGAGCACCTCAAACTCCGTATTCACCGTCCCCGCACCCACGGTAGGCACCGTGAGAAGCCCATTGGAATACTGCTTCTGCAGCCGATGAAAGTTAGGAATGGGATCCTCTGATAATTTTAAATTCTTCAAGGTAGCCACGTCAAAGAAAGACTCCAGCTGAATGAAAATAATATTCGGCTTCACGGCAGGCGCCCCCGTGCTGACAGGCATCCCTGCCAAGACTTCTTCCACCGCCTCCTTGCCGTACTCCTCCGGCTTTGAAATGCCAGTGTCAATAATGCTATTGGTAAAGCAGTATACAAATCCATAGTTCTCATAGGCTTCTGAAATATTGGTAAAATTCTTGGACAAAGCCTGAACAGAATTGCTCCTGCTGCGGATAAACACCAAGGCTGAAATCACGATTGCCACGCAGAGGCCAGCCACAATCACTTTCTTCTGAGTGGTATGGCTGTGCTTAGGCGCCATGCGGAACAGGCACACCAAGCTCCCCACCACCAGCACTGCCGCCAGCGCAATCATTGCCACATTAAAGGCTGTGAGATAATGGCCGGATACCTTCAGAGCACTTTCCAGCAAGGTAATATCCACCGCCGAGAAAGGCGTCACACGGATGCTGAGCACAAAAAAATTCACGATTCCGAAGATTAGCCACACGGCACACACCGTGGTAAATACAAAAATCTCCCGCTTAAAGAATAACGCAATGGATACCGTAAGCATGATAATCAGAGTATTAAACACAAAAAGGGACGGCCTCTCAAAAAGATATCCCACGCCGCTCACAATAGACTTGCGATTCAGGGATTCAATAATAAACTCCAGCAATACCGGAATCCCAATGTACCGCAACGCATAATTCAAGTACTTTCTCTGCAGCTGCTTCTGCCTTTTCTGCTGCTCTCTCCTCTTCCTCTCCAACTGCTCCAAAATCATTCCCCCTAACTTTAAAATAAATCCCCCTGTCCTTCCAACTTTACGCATTACTGTTCGCAGCCATTCATCCCTTCATGGGATAGGTTCCCTGCCTAACGACACCGGTGGCTGCTTTTTCACTCCGTCATATTTTTATAAATGCGGGCAACCTTTTCCACCGGGCCCTCTGCCACCAGACGGCCGCTGTCCAAGATGATGGCGCGGTCGCACAGCCTGACCACCTGTTCCAGAGAATGGGATACAAAGAGTACCGTCACCCCCCTGTCAAACATGCTCATAATCTTATTCTCGCTCTTGCGTCTGAACTTCTTATCCCCCACCGAGAGCACCTCGTCCAGTATCAGGATATCTGGCTCCACCACGGTTGCGATGGAGAAGCCCAATCTGGCCTTCATGCCGGAAGAATAATTTTTGATCGGCACCTCGATAAACTCTCCCAGCCCGGAAAAATCCACAATTTCATCAATCTTCTCGTCCAGAAACTCCTTGGTAAAGCCCAAAACAGCGCCGTAGAGATAGATATTCTCCCTTCCGGTATACTCTGGGCTGAATCCTGCCCCCAGTTCCAGAAGGGGCGCAATCACTCCGCTGGTCTCAATGGAGCCTGCAGAGGGCTTCAGCACGCCGGAAACCACTTTCAGGAGCGTGCTCTTTCCAGAACCATTCAGTCCCAGCACGCCCAGCCGCTCCCCCTTCTTAATCTTGAAACTGACATCCTTCAGTGCCCAAAATTCATTAAACTTCAAATCCCTGCGCAGAAACTTGATGATAAACTCTTTTAAATTATCCACCCGCTCCTGGCTCAAATTAAAGCGCATTCCCAAATCCTTTACGCAAATCGCCAAATTTTTCTGCATATACAACCATGCCTTTCCTTGCTCTGCCTCTCAGCAGATGCCTGACTGCTGTTTCGCCGCTACACGTATAAGATAAACTTATCCTGCTTCCTATAGAATAGGACAGCCCCCACCACCACCGTTACCACGGCAATCGCTAGGGAAGCCATGCAATAGTTCATATTCATCTGTCTTCCATATAATACGGCATCACGGAAATTAGAGATGCACATAAATATAGGATTGATGTCAAAAATCCAGCCATTGCCCGTATTGATCACCCTGTCAGGCTGATAAAAAATGGCAGAAGCGTACATGATCAACAGCGTGGCCACAGACCAGATATACTCGATATCCCGGAAAAATACATTCAGCGTGGATAAAATCAAGCCGCATCCCAGAGAAAAAACAAAAAGAATCACTAGGGGAACAATGGCTTGGAGCAAATAAATCGTTGGCTCCACCTTCAGCACGATTCCAACGCCCACCAGCACAATGAGCGAAATCAAAAAAGTCACAAAATTCGATATGATAGCCGAGAACACGTAAATATACTTCGGCACATAAACCTTTTTAATCATAGAGGCATTGCTGCTAATCGCCTTCAATCCCGCTTTAGAGCCGCTGGAAAAAAAACTATACAGCAATCTCCCGCAGAGGATATAGACCGGATATTGGGGATCATCATTCCCAAAGAACGTGCCGAACACCACCGTGAGCACCATCATGGTAAGCAGCGGCTCAATCATCGTCCACAAGATTCCCAGATAAGAACGGCGGTATTTTAGTTTGATATTCTTTTTTACCAATTCTATCAACAAATACTTGTAACGATAAAAATTTTTAAAATATTGTTTTATATTCATAGTCACTCCATTCTATCTGCCACTGACTCCCCTCGTCCCTTCAGACGAAATCCAATAATACTATTCACAATCATCCATGGAAAAGAAAAGCACTCATTCTTATAAGCGAACTTGACGAGATAACACGTTTTCTTCTCTGCAAACTGCGAACCGTAACAAGCAAAACAAATCGCAGATAATTATATCATATACACGTCAAAAGTCAAATCATATTCAAAAAAAACAGAAATAATAAATGGGCCGGATAAAATATATAAAAAAGATATTTTGGAAGAGGAAGAACCTCCCTCTCCTCTCTGTACAGCATAATTCCCAGCACCCCCAAGATTCCAAACCATTCAATCCCGCCGTAGGAAAAGAATAGCACGGAAATAACAAACAGCCGATACCTCTCCCAGCTGTTTCGCAGAAGATAAAATAATCCGACGACAGCCACGCCAAACCAACTATAATCCACCCGCAATACAGCCCCGCAAAGGCACCCCGCCAAAAACACAAGCCCCCTGGCCCAGCCGTTCTCCCCCCATTTCCTCAAAAAAAACAGCATGCCCAGACCAATCAGCATAGTAAACATTACATTCTGGGAATGAAGTTCCAGCACCTTCCCCGAAAAGACAAGATCAAAGGGAATCTCTGATATCAGCGCGAAGATTCCAATCCTCATAAAATATTTCCTAAAATCAGATGTATGAAGAAATCCCTGCACAATGAAATAGGCAAAAATAGGAAACGCAATGCGACCTATCATGCGCATGACAAGGTAGGGTTCGCCTTGGAGAAACACCACCGCAAAATGATCGCAAAACATGGCAATCATGGCAGCCGCTTTTAACTGATTTCTAGTAAATTTTCCTGACATCTCTCCATCTCCTGTTGGCGCATCACTATATTGCGAGCAATTTCCTATACAGAAATAAATGGTGTATTGACAAATCCATCAATACACCATTTATTCGGGTTGGGCTATTCAAAATAGCAACAGTCTGTAGGGGAATCGAACCCCTGTTTTCGCCGTGAGAGGGCGACGTCTTAGCCGCTTGACCAACAGACCTTATCTTGTCGGTCTTTCGCACCGACAAGTGATATATTACACTATTTAAAAACAAAATGCAAGTCTTTTTTTCATTTTTTTTAATTTTTTTACCTTTGAGGATTGCTGCAATCATCTCCACCACCTTGGATGCCAGATTTCTGGTATCCTTAAACACACTGTGGCGGCCGCAGAATACCCCCCCGCCACAGAACCATCACTGGGCCGGCGCAGAGACATGTAATAACCTGTATAGATTTCATCCCCTACCTTGACCTTGCCTCCCTACTTCTTGTCATGATGACAGTTTTCCCCAATCCTCTGGATTGCCTGAAAAACCACTGCCGTAATCTCTGCATCCGTCTGGGTCGTAGAAGACTCAAACCGATGGATCAGCGTCCCCTCCAGAGAGTGCACATATTTTGCCGGCAGACGATTCAATGCATAGGCTGCCACATCAATCTTGCAATTATCACATGTACAGTAATCTGTCTGCTTCCAAAGCTGGTCAATTTTGTTCAGTACCGTTTCTTCCATTAAGTTCACAAGTTCATCCATAAAGCCACCTCCTAAATACACTGAAAAATGCAAGCAACATCTTATCTCTACCGGGAAAAATAACGATCTATCCCATTGGCAATCCCGGCTGCCATCTTTGTCTGCATGGAAGACTTCTGCATCTTCCGATCCTCTGAGGGATTGCTTAAGAATCCCATCTCCACCAATGCCACTGGAATCTTGCTCCAATTCGTGCCCGTCAGATCATCCCTCTTAATAATGCCCCGATTCCTAATCCCCGTCTTCTTCGCATATGCTTTTGCTATGTATCCGGATAATTTCTTCGATGCCGGGGACAGCCT
>CASGVX010000143.1 GCA_949346185.1 uncultured Lachnospiraceae bacterium | reverse complement strand
GTAGAAGCGCATATCATTTCCCGGCGCATTGTTGGTGACCAGCGTGAAGCGCAGGGCATCTGCGCCGTATTTGTCAATGACCTCCAGAGGATCGATGCCATTCCCCAGAGATTTGCTCATCTTCCGCCCCTGGCTGTCCCTCACCAGACCGTGAATCAGCACCGTGTCGAAGGGCACCTCTCCCATATGCTCCAAGCCGGAAAACATCATACGAATCACCCAGAAGAATATAATATCATATCCTGTCACCAGCGTGCTGGTGGGATAGAAATACTCCAAATCCTCCGTCTTCTCCGGCCAGCCCAGAGTACTGAAGGGCCACAGGGCTGAGGAGAACCAGGTATCTAGGGTATCCGGATCCTGACGCATGGGCTTGCCGCACTTAGGGCACACCGGGGCGTCCTCCTTCGTCACCACCATCTCGCCGCAGTCATCACAGTAAAAGGCAGGAATCTGATGCCCCCACCAGAGCTGACGGGAAATGCACCAGTCACGGATCCCCTCTAGCCAGTGATAATAAGTCTTATCAAAATGGGGGGGCACGAACTTCGTATCTCCCTTCTTCACCGCCTCAATCGCAGGCTTTGCCAAACTCTCCATGGCCACGAACCACTGCTTGGACACCCTGGGCTCTACAGTGGTGCCGCAGCGGTAGCAGGTGCCCACATTATGGTCATGGGCCTCCACCTTCAGCAACGCCCCTTCCGCCTCCAAGTCTGCCACGATGGCCTTTCTGGCCTCGTAGCGGTCCATGCCGGCATACTTGAGATAGTCTTCCGTTATCTTCGCATCCTCCGTCAACACATTAACGATTGGCAGATTATGGCGAAGTCCCACCTGGAAATCATTGGGGTCATGGGCAGGGGTAATCTTTACCACGCCGGTACCAAATTCCATATCCACATAATCATCCGCCACAATGGGAATCTGGCGGTGTACCAGCGGCAAGTCCAAGGTCTTTCCAATCATGTCTCGGTAACGTTCATCCTTGGGATTCACTGCCACGGCCGTATCCCCCAGAAGAGTCTCCGGACGGGTGGTGGCCAGATCAATATAGCCGGTGCCGTCCGTGGTCTTGTAGCGCAGATGCCAGAAATGCCCAGCCTGGTCCTCATACTCCACCTCCGCATCGGAAATGGAAGTCAGGCATTTGGGACACCAGTTAATGATTCGCTCTCCCCGGTAAATCAATTCCTTATTGTACAGTTTCACAAAAACTTCCTTCACAGCCCGGCTGCAGCCCTCGTCCATAGTGAAACGCTCCCTGTCCCAATCGCAGGAACAGCCGATTTTCTTCAACTGTTCCACAATGCGGCCGCCATACTGCTCCTTCCAGTCCCACACATGCTCCAGAAATTTGTCTCTGCCAATATCATCTTTGGAAATGCCCTCTGCCTTCAGCTTCTCCACCACCTTGGCTTCCGTGGCAATGGATGCATGATCCGTCCCCGGCACCCACAGCGCCTCGTATCCCTGCATCCTCTTAAAGCGTATCAGGATATCCTGCAGAGTCTCATCCAGCGCATGTCCCATGTGGAGCTGTCCGGTGATATTGGGCGGAGGCATGACGATTGTAAAAGGCTTTTTATCCCTGTTCACCTCCGCATGAAAATATTTCTTTTCCTGCCATCTGTCGTAGATTCTCTTCTCAATGTCTGCAGGGTTGTAATTTTTTTCTAATTCTTTTGCCATATGAATCCTCCATTCTTACTCAGCTCGCAAACAAGCCTTCGGCTTGCAAAAAGCTTTTCAACCTATCTTTCCCTTCTCATTAAACTTCCTTTTGCTTATTGCAGAAAACCTCTTTCCATTATAAGCAAAAAGCCCTCTGCCAATGGGCAAAGGGCGAATGATCTCACGGTACCACCTTTGTTCTGTCCACAATGAAAACTGAAAATCCTTCCTGTTTTTGCAGACAATCTCTCTCATCGATAACGGGATGAACCGTCACTTCCTACTAATCTGTCAATCTTGTTCAGAAATGCTCCTCCAAGGCTACCTTCCAGAAGAAATGCACCTGGGCAGCCTTCCAGCCAGCGGGCCGCCCTCTCTGCAGGGATATTCGCCTGTACTCCTCCTCTTCCTGGGATTACTATCCACGGGCAGCTATTTCCTATGAAATATCTGCCACATTGGAAATAAGTTTACACGAAAACCTGCCGTTCTGTCAAGATAGCAACTGCAAATATTGTTGCTTATCATGGAAAATCGTTACTATTCACCTATATGCAAACATATATTTTTTCCGAAATCAAATAGCAACGCCCATGCTGACCAACACATGCAATATTTTTCCAACATAACAATCTGTTTTTTCCTATCATAATATGCCTTTGCTTTCATTTCCATTCCATAACTTATCCCTGGTTGAAATATAATCTCGCTGTCCACATACAATGATGCAATGTTATAAGCAGGTATTATGATTTCTTTTCTTTCCATGTTATTCAAATCGCCGAGAAAACCCGAAATGCCAACAACTTTATTCGTCCTTATATCAAAATCCAACGTTAAATACGTATTGTCTATCAGCAGGCTGCAATCTCCCTGCTCGCCATACGTTGTCATACTGCACTCTTCTCTCATAAATTCACTTCCATAATTTAAAGCATTAACATGTCTTGTAAAAAATTTCATATGAAGACCTCTTTTTCTTTGACGAATCTGTACGCATTTGTTACTATTCACAATAATGCGTTGGCATCCACCGTTCCCGCTAGTGCTTAATTTTTCATCGACGAGGCGTTTGAGGGAGGCGATGCGGTGGCATAGCATTACACGATGGCGAAGTCTCCTATACGTTAAAAACAGGCCTGCCTAAAGCCCAGGCAGACCTCTAACCTTGTCATCAAATATATCTACTACGCAATCTTGGACTTTGCCACCTCTACCAGTGCTGCAAATCCCTCCGGATCGCTGATTGCCATCTCGGAAAGCATCTTTCTGTTGATATCAATCTCTGCCAGCTTCAGGCCATACATAAACTTGCTGTAAGAAAGTCCATTCATGCGCGCTGCCGCATTGATACGAGCAATCCATAGTCTTCTGAACTGTCTCTTTCTCTCTTTTCTTCCCACGAAGGAGGATGCAAGCGCTCTCATCACCGACTGCTTCGCAACCCTGTACTGCTTCGACCTGGCTCCTCTGTAGCCTTTTGCAAGCTTCAATACTCTATTATGTTTCTTCTTTGCGTTCAAACCGCCTTTTACACGTGCCATCTTCACATTCCTCCTTTAACTATTTTGCATATGGAATCAGTTTCCTTACCGTGTTCAAATTTGTCTGATCCAGTTCCGTCTGCTTCCTGAGATTTCTCTTTCTCTTCCTAGTCTTCTTATTTAAGATATGGCTCTTATTCGCTTTCATGCGCATAACCTTGCCTGTTCCCGTTACCTTATAACGCTTTGCTGCCGCACGCTTTGTCTTCATTTTTGGCATATCAAATTCCTCCTTAATTTTCATGAAATATATCTCGCTCTCATGGAAAATGTCAAACGCTTTCAGTCATGCCGGCCGCGCTAGCACAAGCAATCCATTTACGCACTTTCCACAAAAGATCCTAAAAGATTTGCCCGAAAACTAGGCAAAAACTTTACTGGCGCTTTTCCGACAGAAACATCACCATGCTCCTGCCTTCCATCTTGGGCCTCTTATCCACCACTGCAATGTCCTCCAGCTTCTCGCAAAAAGTATCCAGAATCTGCCTGCTGTAGTTCACATGAGCCATTTCCCTGCCGCGGAAACGCAGCGTCACCTTCACCTTATCGCCTTTGGTGATGAATTTCCTAGCCTGATTTGCCTTGGTGTTCAAGTCATTGGAATCAATATTTGGAGAGAGGCGAACTTCCTTGATTTCCATGGTTCTCTGCTTCTTCTTGGCTTCTTTCTCTTTTCTGGCCATTTCGTAGCGGTATTTCCCATAATCAATAATCTTGCATACCGGCGGCTTCGCTGTCGGGGCAATCTTTACCAAATCCAGATCTGCCTCCCTGGCAAGCTTCATCGCCTCTCTGGATGACATTATTCCTAACTGCTCTCCGTCCTGACCAATTACGCGGACTTCCCTGTCTCTAATTCTCTCATTAATCATTAAATCGCCTATGGTAGTGCACCTCCAAATTTAAATATTTCATACCGCCCTACTATTGCGCAGGGCAAACGAAAAGCGCAGACACAAAGTATCCACGCCAAAAAACACACAAGTATTTTGTTCATAATAAAACCCAAGTCACTCGCTGGTGCTAAGGTGAGAGTGGATACCTCTACTTCGCTTTATTCACACAACAGATATCATTCTATCACGCCCATGTCTTCCTGTCAATATATTTTTCAAAATTCTACGAAAATTCTACGAAATTTCTACGAAATTAATTTTGCACAAATAATCACGCATTATACATTGACACACCCGCATGCGAATGTTATTATACATAGTATTGAATACTATATGTTTTTGAATTGTATTCTATGTGTTTTTTTCTTGCAAACCATCATAAGTTTATCCTGGATATTTCAGGGTATACTATTGTTAATATTATAAGCCATAACGGCAGAATGGAGCATGCCATGTCCTATTTGATTCTTTGCGACAGCTGTACTGATTTCACCCCCGCCATGGAGCAGGATTCCCACTTCATTCGGATTCCCCTCACTCTCCATGTGGGAGACCAAGATATCATAGATGATGAAACCTTTGACCAGCAGGACTTCCTTCGCCGGGTAAGCGAAACCCCCGACTGCCCTAAGTCCTCCTGCCCCAGTCCGGAAAAATATATCGAATATTTTGATCAGGCAGATGATATCTATATCGTTACGCTGTCCAGCCACTTGAGCGGTTCCTTTAACAGTGCCGAACTGGCGAAGCAGATGTACGGGGAAGAACACCCCGACAAAAACATTCATGTCCTAGACTCCAAATCCGCCTCTGCCGGACAAACGCTCCAGGCACTGAAAATACAAAAATTGGCCGAAAAGGGCGTACCCTTTGAGGAGATTGCCAAAGAGATGGAAGATTTCACCCTCCATATGGGCACGAAGTTCGTGCTGGAAACCTTGGAAATGCTGCGAAGAAATGGACGGCTTTCCAACATTACCGCCCTGCTGGTCAATGCTCTGAACATAAAATTAGTCATGACCTCCGACGGAAACGGCCAAATTGACAAATATGCCCAGGGCAGGGGTATGAAAAAAGCCATCGGAAAGATGGCGGAAGCCGTAAAGGGAGATGCCATATCCCCCGCAGAAAGCACATTGGTCATCAGCCATTGCAACAATGCCCAACGGGCAGAACTGGTGAAAGAAACCATCCTAGCCGCCGTGCCCTTCCGAGAAGTGATTGTCGCAGAAACCGGCGGCGTCAGTTCCCTCTATGCGGCAGATGGAGGAATTGTAGTAGCATACTAATACAACTCGAAAAAGCGAGGAACCATTTCCAATAATCCTCGCTTTTCTTCTGCTCAATCCTTTGAAATACCTGCCCATCACTTCAGCAACATCTTCAGGGGGCTGAGGGGGCATCCAATCTATATTTTCTTAGAGCCAGAATAAATTTTCCTGCCCCTGATATAGCGAAAATATATCTTTTTTCCACTGCACTTGAGCTGTTCCAGGCTGGCTCCTCTCGGCGGCTGGTACACAGCCTTCCACTTTCCAGACTTCACGCCAACCCGATATGCCCGATTGCCGGCAATGCAATAAAATATATTTCCCTTCCGTCGCACAAAGCAGAGAATCCTGCCCTTTTTTATTCTCCTGGCAG
>CASGVX010000142.1 GCA_949346185.1 uncultured Lachnospiraceae bacterium | reverse complement strand
GGATCAAAGGGAGTTTGTATAGAATAGATGGGGAGGATACGGGAGATTTCGGGAATGAAAATGGAGAAGGCGGGCTGCTTCGGCTGGTGGGAAAGATTGACAGGACGGACAAGATGGAGCAGGGCGATACTTCTTATATTAAGATTGTGGATTACAAAACGGGAAGGAAGAATATTTCCCTGTCGGATTTGTATTATGGACTGCAGATGCAGCTTCTGGTGTACTTGAAGGCTGGCGTGGCTCAGGAGGAGCAGGATGGCAGTGGAAAGAAGATAGTGATTCCCGCTGGCGTGCTTTACTATCACATTGACGATCCCATGGTAGAGGGAAAGGGCGAGAAGGGGGATATCGAGCAGCAGATTTTAAGGGAATTGCGAATGGATGGCTTGCTGAATGAGGACGATCCGATTCTGCCTGCGATGGATGATTCTCTGGCAGGGGAACAGGGGCTGGCGGCCAATGTAAGTTCTTCCATCATGCCGATTGCCACCAATAAGGATGGCGGTTTGAAGAAGATTTCCAAGGCAGTGACGACTGGGGACTTTGAGGATTTGATGGCGTTTACGGAGGAGAAGCTAAAGACTATCAGGGATGAAATTATGGCAGGGCATGCGGAGGCGAATCCTTACCGAAAGATGGACAGCAGTGGGGAAAATGCCTGTGCGTACTGTGCTTTTCGGGGGATTTGCCGCTTTGATACAAAACTGCCGGGCAATGAATACCGCATGATAGAGAAACTGAGTGATGATGACGTGCTTAGGAAGGTGCACGAAGAGATGAATTCGGATTAGCATTGCATAGGGCGATGAATGTCCGTGAATGGGGCAGATATTTTTGCATCAGACACAAATTCACAGAGTGAGAAAGGAGCATGGTTTAAAATGGGCAAGCCACAGTGGACGAAGGAGCAGGAGGAAGTGATATCTCTGCGGGATAGGAATATTCTGGTGTCAGCAGCAGCAGGTTCCGGCAAGACGGCGGTGCTGGTGGAGAGAATCATTGCCAAGATTAGCAGAGATCAATCCCCTTGCGACATTGACCGGCTTCTGGTGGTGACTTTCACCAAGGCGGCGGCTTCGGAGATGCGGAGCCGTATCGGGGCGGCTCTGGAGGAGCGTTTGCAGGAGGAGCCGGAAAATGAGCATATTGCCAGACAGGCCAGTCTGCTGCACAGTGCGCAGATTACTACGATTGATAGTTTTTGCCAATGGATTCTGCGGAATTATTTTCATGTGATTGACTTGGACCCGGTGTATCGGGTGGGGGATGAGACGGATTTGGGAATAATGAAGCAGGAGATTTTGGAGGAACTTATAGAGGAAAAATATCTACATGCCAGAGAAGAGGGGGACGAGAAATTTCTAAATTTTACGAATATCTTTTCTCCGGGACGGACGGATAAAAGTATAGAAGATGTGGTGTTGACGCTATATGAAAAGTCAACCAGTTATCCTTTTCCTGAGGAATGGCTTGGCGGCCTTGGGAAAATATATCATTCTACAACTGTAGAAGAAATGGAAGGGAGCTTATGGATGCAGGAACTTCTCGGGTATGTAAGACGCTGTGCCCGGGAATATCTTGGCATGGCGAGAAGGGCATTGGCACTGTGCCAGGAAGAAGGCGGGCCGGAGCCATACAGGGAGGCGGTGGCGTCTGATGTGGCCTTTCTGGAATTATTGGAAAGGGCGGAAACCTATTGTCAGTGGGAGAAGCTGCTGGCAGGATTTGAGGCAATGAAGCTGAAGGCCATCAGGGGGAAGAAGGCGGATGCCGTATCTCCAGAGAAGAAGGGGAGAGTGCAGTCTCTGCGGGAGGGGTATTTGAAAAAGGGTATCCAAGATTTGAAAAAGAAATTTTTCTTTCAGCATCCGGAGGAAATGCTTTCGGATATGATGCAGATGCGGGAGCCGGTGGAGGAATTGATTTCCCTGACATTGGAGTTCGGAAGGGCATACTCGGCTAGGAAGAGGGAGGAGCAGATATTGGATTTCTCGGATATGGAGCATCTTGCCCTGCTGGTTCTGACAGAGCGGGGGGAGGATGGGGGAGTGATGCCCAGCGGGACGGCCAGAGAACTCCAGCAGTATTTTGATGAAATCCTGACGGATGAATATCAGGACAGCAATGAGGTACAGGAACTACTTCTCACCAGCCTGTGCGGGGGAGAGGGGGAGAAGCCTTTTCTCTTCATGGTGGGGGATGTGAAGCAGAGCATCTATAAATTCCGCATGGCAAGGCCAGAGATTTTCCTTCATAAATATAAGACCTTTTCCTTGGAGGAGGGGGAGAATCAGCGGATTGATTTGAGCAGGAATTTCCGTAGCAGGGCGGGAGTTTTGGAGAGCGCTAACTGGATTTTTGAGAATATTATGCAGGAGAGTTTGGGAGGTATATTATATGATGAGGCGGCAAAATTAGTGCCGGGCATGGTTTTTGATGCCTGCGGCCATCCTGTCGGTGAGAAGACGGAACTTGTTTTGATAGAACAGAAAAGCGAGGATGTCACTCTGGAAAAAAAGTCATTGGAGGCGGCTGCCATTGGAGAGAAAATCCGTGGCATGGTACAGGGGGAGGATCCTCTGTATGTACAGGGAAAGCATGGAATCCGCCCGGTGGCTTATGGGGATATGGCCATCCTTCTGCGCAGTGTCACGGGCTGGGCAGAGGAATTTGTGGGGGTTTTGAATGATATGGGCATACCCGCCTTTGCGGATACCCGCACGGGTTATTTTAATTCTCTGGAAGTGGAAACCATATTAAATTTCCTTCATATCATTGACAATCCCAGACAGGATATTCCTCTGGCAGCAGTGCTTCGCTCCTATCTGGGGGAGTTGACGGACGAGGAGATGGCGTGGATTGGGACGATGGAGGGGGATTTGAATTATCTGGATCAGCTGGAATCCTATTTGGAAAAGGGAGAGGACGCTGCTCTGCGGGAAAAGATTGGTGGGTTTATGGACAGATTGAATGGTTATCGCAGTTATGGCGGAACCCATTCTGTCTACGAGTTGTTGCGAAAGATATACGATGAGACGGGATATTACCAGTATATGTCTGCCATGCCTTCTGGGGAAAAGCGCCGGGCCAATCTGGATATCTTGCTGCAGCAGTCTCTAGAGTTTGCCCGCAATGGGCATCGGGGAATCTATGGATTTGCCAGATATATTGAGAGTTTGCAGAAGTCGGAGGTGGATTTCGGGGAGGCTGTGGTGGATGGAGAAAATACCAATGCGGTGCGGATTATGACCATTCATAAGAGCAAGGGGCTGGAGTTTCCCGTGGTTTTTGTGGCGGGAATGGGCAAGCAATTTAATTTGATGGATGCGAGAAAGAGCACGGTGATTGACAGCGAGTTCGGAGTGGGGTGTGATTTTGTAGATTTGGATTTGCGGGTGAAGCAGCCTACCCTAGCGAAGAGATTTATTGCCAATCAGGTGGTTCTGGGCACTCTGGCAGAGGAAATCAGGGTGCTTTACGTGGCATTGACCAGAGCCAAGGAAAAATTGGTCATCACGGGAACGGCTTCCGATGTGGAGAAGAAGATGGATGGATGGGCAGAGCGGGGAGGAAATATGGATTTTTCGGCTCTTAGCAGTGCCCGAACCTATCTGGACTGGATTGCCCCGGTGGTGGTTGGGCGAGAGGGAGTTGCGGAAGGCTGGGATGATTTATTCCAAGTGGAGGTTCTCTGCCCGGAAGATGCTGTCACGACAGAGGTGGAAGAGCACAAGAGGGAAATGATTCTCTGCCGGGAGTTGAAAGACATGGATACGACCAATGTGTTTGACGAGGAGATGCGGGAGGCGTTGGAACGCCAGGGAAACTATCACTATCCCTACCAGTCTGAGTCGGAACTGCCGGTAAAAATCTCTGTGTCGGAATTAAAGAGGCAGGCGATTATTAGAGCAGTACAACTGGAGGAAGAGGAGGGGCTTTCCTGGGAGGAGATTTCCCGGATAGTGTCGGAGAAGAGCGGGAAGAGGAAAGGGGATTCTGATAGGAAGAGAGAGGAAGGGCAGCTTAATGGGAGAAAGCAGGAAGAGTATTCTGGAAGAAAGGAAGGGAGGATATGCGGACCGGGACAGGATATTTTTGAAGATAGGCCGCTGCAGGAGGCAGATTCATCCAAAGAAAGCAAGGATGATGTGGGAGAATCAGGGGGAGTGGAGGAAATAGAAATTCCCCGTCCTGCATTTTTACAAGGGGAGAGAGAACTGTCCGGGGCGGCCAGGGGCACGCTGTATCATATGGTGATGGAGCACTTTCCCTATGAGAAGATTAGGAACTGCGGGGGGGATTGGTCGGAGGAGGATTTTGATGGGTATCTGGAGGAGATGACTGTGGCGGGTTATATGTCTCCTCAGGAGCGGGAGGTATTGGATAGCGGCAAGTTTCGAGAGTTTCTGGCATCGGATATCGGTGGGCGCATGGCCCAAGCCCACAGGGAGGGAAAACTTCGATTGGAGCAGCCTTTTATGATGGGGCTGCCCGCAAGGGAAATTTATCCTGAACAGGACAGCGATGCCATGATTATGGTGCAGGGAATTATTGATGCTTTTTTCTTCCAGGGGGAGGAGATTGTACTGGTGGATTATAAGACGGATTCCGCACGGCCGGGGCAGGAAGAGGAATTGGTGGAGAAATATCAGGCTCAGTTGGAGTATTACGCCAAGGCACTGGAGAAACTGACAGGAAAGAAAGTGGCGGAGAGGTTGATTTATTCCTTTGCGCTGGGCAGGGAATTGAGGTGCTGATATCACAATTAAACTTTTGATTATGCCTTTTGACATAAATTGCGGGTATTTGATTTATTTTGATTGGCATAGTATACTGTATATGTAAGCTAATATAAGGAAATGTAATGACAATGTTGCTTATGGATACTGTAAATATGGCAATTTCAATTTAATTAGGGGCTAATTACCATGAATCACACAGATATAAAAATGATAGTAACCGATTTAGACGGAACATTATTAAAAAATGACAAAAGCATATCAACTTATACCGAAAACGTTATCAAACAATTGCGATGGGGCTGTGGTAATAGATCATGACATTTTATTAAAAAAATTGGGAATCAGAAATCCCAGAAAAATAGTCAGTTCTATTTTAGCTGATAACCCAGATTATAAAATTGCTGTAGAATCTAACGATGTGATGTACAGTAATTTCAATGCGGAAGAAATCTGGGAGGGCATTAACTACATAAAAACGTTTGATTTTAAAGAATTGGAACATTTTTATGCAGAGAAAATCATTGTTGACTCTAATTCAATAGAGAAAATGAATAAATTAAAGAAATATATCGCTGACGACTTGTATATGTTGCTTTCGGAAAATCGCATTACCACTATTCATAATAAGCAATCAACTAAAATAAATGGTATTAAGATTTTGGCAGAACGTTATGATATCTCTCCAAGACAGATTGTGACTTTCGGAGACGATTACAACGATATTGATATGCTTAGTTCATGTGGCATCGGAGTGGCTGTTGAAAATGCACTACCTGAGGTAAAAAAGGCTGCAAAGGAAATAACTGAAAGCAATGAACAGGATGGCGTGGCTAAATGGTTAGGACGATTTTGGGGAATATAAAACGAACTGCATCAACTTTTTAAAAAGAAGTGCTGGGGAGAGCTGGGGAGATTACTCAATTGCAATATAAATATCCATAAACTTTACGCCATGATCATCGAAATACTCATGTTCGTAGCAGGAAAGAATTGCCGGATCATGTTTTTCTTTGATTCCGTTTATCGCCATGTATGTCATTAAAGCCTTA
>CASGVX010000141.1 GCA_949346185.1 uncultured Lachnospiraceae bacterium | reverse complement strand
TCTGACATAAGGATTGGACTTGGAGGGATACAGCACGCTGGCTCCCTTCACCCTTGAAGAACCCGAAGCATCCGCATGGAGACGGATGCAGATGTCTGCCCCGCTCTTATTTGCCCGGATAGCCCTCTCCTTATTAGAAATATTTACATTGTTAGAACTGCGCACCATGTACACTTCATAGCCCCTCTGCTGCAGAACCTTCTTCAACTTCTTTGCCACCTTCAGGGTCAGCTTGTACTCCGGCACCCGGGAGGAAACCCCCACGGCGCCGCCCGCCACCTTGGCCTTCTTTCTGGAAGCACCGGGTCCGATAGGCTCTAATTTCCCATTAGCCCTGCGCTGATGTCCCGCATCAATAGCTATCTTAATCTTCTTGCTTTCCTTGGCCTGCGCCCTGTGACCCGCCGTCCCGCTCAATCCCTGAATCAACAGTGCCGTACACAGCAACGCAGAATACAATACTTTTTTTCCTATCATTTCCAGTCACCTTTCCATCCTTGTAGACTATAACCTCTTCTTTCCTTGTAGAATATGCTTCCTTCCTCTTCTCAGCCATTGCCTCCATTGGCAATTCGATTCATTTCAATTTCACAGTGACGCTACTGGTTCAGCGTGCCAAAGCGGGAGAAGGGATAAATCCTCAAGATGGCGTGGCCGTCAATATTTTTCTTCTTGACCACGCCCACGGCTTCCCCATCCCGGCTATCCATGCTGTGATTCCTATTATCTCCCAGCACGAAAAACTCATCTTCCCCCAGCTTGATCTCCTCCTCCGCAATGCCGGCATCCACCATGGGCTCCTTCCCATAATGCTCCTCCAGCACTTTGCCGTTGACATATATAGTGTTTCCCGAAATCTGAATGCGCTCCCCAGGCAGTCCAATGACTCGTTTAATATAATATTCCTCTTCCTCCCTGCCCTGGGGATAAAAGGTAATAATGTCAAAGCGATCAGGATCCTTAAAATAATAACTAACCTTTTCCACCAGAAGATTCTCCTGATCATGGAGGTTATCCTTCATGGAGTCTCCCTGCACTTCCGTGCGCTGAATCACATACCGGGGAACCACGGTGATGCAGAGCACAATAATTACCGCATACACCAGCAGTTCCTTCAGAAAGCCTCCCTTTCCCTTCTCCGTAGAACCCTCCTCGCCATGGAGCGCCATATCCTCTGGCAGCGCTTCCTCGTCCTCTATCCCTTCTTCCTCATCCTCCAAATCATCTGGAATCTCATCAAACATCCCAAAATCGTCATGCTCATCCTGGGATACCGTCTCTTTTCCCATCCTCTTATCAGTCATAAATCATATCACTCCATTTCCTGTCACTATTCTATCTCAGAACTCTCCTCTGAAACAGTCCCTTCCTCTCCAGAGAATTCATCTTCTGCGGAAACTGCCAATTCGTCCAGTTCGGTTTCCGACTCTTCCTCCCCAAATGCCTGAGACCGTTCAGCAGCCAATGCTTCCTCCTCGCTCAGGATATGGATTTCACCCAAGGCCAGTTCGTCAATGGCCACCGAGAGTGGTTTCGGACATTCCGGCTCCGTCAATGCATCCACCCCCTCAATCAACTGGCGCGCCCGCTTCGCAGTGGCAAGCACAATAGAATAACGGCTATTCACGATAGGAGCCTCTCCCGTCTCCACTTCACTGTTCACTCTGCTCATTAAATCATGGTATGATGGATGTAACATATTCGTTCCCCTTTCCTTTTCCAAAAAATAATTATATATAGAAAACAGTCTGCGCCTCCTCTCCGGCACCTCCTGCTCCATGCAGCTTTTCATGCGCTCAGGCGCGCCGGCATCCCACCCGGCCAGCAGCTAAATATCCCGAAAGCCGGCAATGATGTCATCAATGAAATCCCTCTGGTTATTCCTGGCACAGTGCAATGACTGCAGCAGGGCATGCATTTCTTCCACGCACGCCTCCAGCTGGTCGTTCACCACGATGTAGTCATACTTCTGCATGTAGGCGCATTCCTCCTTCGCCCTTGCAATCCGCTGGTCAATCACTTCCTGAGTTTCCGTACCCCTTCCCTCCAGACGCCTCCGCAGTTCAGAGACATTCGGCGGCGTGATGAAGATCAGGGTGACTTCGGGAAATTTCTCCTTCACCTTCAATGCCCCCTGCATCTCAATCTCCAGCAGAACATCCCGCCCCGCATCCAACTGCTGCATCACATATGACTTGGGCGTCCCATAGTAATTGCCCACATACTGGGCATACTCAATGAACTCCTCCCGGTCAATCATCTCCTCAAATGCCTCTCTGGACTTGAAGAAATAATTGACGCCTTCCTCTTCCCCCTCCCTCGGGCTTCTGGTAGTGGCAGAAATGGAGATGGCATAGCCATATTTTTTTACCAGTTCCCCTACGATCGTACCCTTTCCCGCCCCGGAAAATCCAGAAATAATTGCTAGGATTCCTCTCTTGCTCATTTTTCCCTCCATTCATTCAACCTTTCCGCTCTTCTCTGCCGATGTGATTTCTGTCACGCGGTTCTGTATCGTCTCCGGAAGCATGGCTGAAAGTACCAGACAGCCCCCATCCATGACTAGAACGCACTTAGTCTTCCTGCCGCAGGTGGCATCCACTGCCATATTCTCGTCTTTAGCCACCTGAATCATGCGCTTGATGGGTGCCGCATCTGCCCGGATAATGCTCAGCACCTTATCCATATTTACCACATTCCCATATCCAATATTCACAAGCATGAGCCAATCCCTCCTACTCGATATTCTGAATCTGCTCCCGAATCTTTTCAATCTCCGTCTTCAAATCAATAGCGTGCTCAGAAAGTGCCTGGTCATTGGCCTTTGAGAGAATGGTGTTGGCCTCCCTATTCATCTCCTGAACGATAAAGTCCAGTTTTCTTCCAATCGTGCCCTCCATCTCCATAGTGGCCCGCATATTATTTATATGGCTGCGGAGACGCACCGTCTCCTCGTCTACGCAGACTTTATCTGCATAGACCACCAGTTCCGTGGAAAGAATGCCCTCGTCAAGTTGACGATCCCCCAGAGCTTCTTCCACCTTTCTGCGAAGTTTGTCCCGATATTCCCTTAACATCTCTGGCGAGCGCTCCTCCACATAAGAAATCAGGCTTTGAATGATATCCAATTTTTTCAGAATATCTTCCCGCAGGTTTGCTCCTTCCGCCTCTCTAGACTCCACAAAACGCTCTCCCGCCTGACGCAGGACTTCCTCCAAATCCGGAAAGATCTCCTCAACGTCCTGCTCTTCCTCCGACAGGGTGACGACTTCCGGAAACCGCACAAGACTGGAACCAGTCAGCCCCCGCTCCAGCCCGAACTTCTCCCCGGCCTGGTCAATGGCCGCCACATATGCCTCCGCCATCTCTTGATGGTACTCCACCCTGCACCTGCTGCTGCCAAAATTCTCAAGTACGATAAATAAATCCGTCTTCCCCCTAGTCACATACTCCTTCATCACATTCCTGATCCTGCTTTCGAATGCATTGAACTTCTTCGGGAGTTTGACGCTCAAATCACAGTAGCGGTGATTGACCGATTTGATCTCCACCGTAATCTTATACTGCTCAGTTTCCTTCTCCCCATGGCCGAAGCCCGTCATGCTTTTTATCATAATAATCCCCCATGTCGCCCTCAGCGACACAAATAGCAATGAATCAAATGTGTTTCATCCCGCACAATGCATACACACAGTAACACCCTAATTCATTTATTCTACTCCATCTTCGTCCCCATCGTCAAGTTTTTCCCCCTTTTTTTTGTAGGAGTCCATCTTTCTGGCTGAATTCTTATCCTTTTCTTTGGATTCCTTCCACGCTGCAAGACATCTATCCCACAGGGTGGGATCTGCTGACTTCTTCTTTTTCTCAAAATCAGCGGCAGTGTAAGCAATATAGTCCACCGTCTCCCCTGCTACCCGAATCTCCTTAAGATTCCGATAGCAATCCGTCACTGTGGACAGATTTTTCCTCCGCAGCTTCCAATTAATAAAATCTGCCACAATGCGGTAAATCACTGCAAATAGAGGCACGCCGATAATCATCCCCACGATGCCCCAGATGCCGCCAAAAAGCAAGATGGAAAATAGCACCCAGAATGCGGAAAGCCCCGTGGACTCCCCCAGAATCGCCGGCCCGATAATATTTCCGTCAATCTGCTGCAAGATGGCGATAATAATGATAAAATACAGTGCCTGCATGGGATTCACCAGCAGAATTAGAAAAACGCCGGGAATCAGTCCAATATAGGGGCCAAACACCGGAATGACATTGGTCACGCCCACAATCACGCTAATAAGCATGGCATAAGGCAGTCCAAATAGCTGCATCACGCAGAAGCAGATGACTCCAATAATGGCAGAATCCACAATCTTTCCCACAATGAACCCGCTAAACATATGATCCGTAATCTTTACATAATGGATAATTACATCGGCATATTCTTTCTTGCACAGAGCGTACAGCATCTTCTTCGCCTGGGCAGAAAAGGTTTTCTTGCTGCCCAGTAGATAGATGGCCACGATAATGCCTATAAAAAGATTGTACAGCACAGTCAGAAATCCCATCAGCCCATTGGCAAACTGCACCGCCAGAGTGTTCATACTGGGGAGCAGATCACTCTGTATCCAGGGAAGAAGCTTGGATTCCACCATCTCCTCCGTATAGTTTGCCAGACCTAGGGCCGCATCTTGAAACTTATCTGCCAGAAACTTGTTATTTCGTATATCCTTATCCAGCATATAATAATACTGGCTCACTTTCTCCGGCATGCTGTCCACCAAGGATGAGATGCTGGCGACCAGCTGAGGAAGCACCAGCCAGCTAAGTACCATAATCACGCAAATCATGAAAAGCAGGGAAGCAAAGATAGAAATGCCCGTGACCAGCCCTTCCCCCTTCTCTGAAATCTTCTTGCCGCCTCTTTCCCACGCCCAAATGATCTTCCCCCTGATCCATTTCATCAGGGGATTGAGGATATAGGCAATGACGCAGCCATAAATAACTGGCTTAATCAATCCCAGAAACCCCAAAACGGAACCTAGAATATGATTGGCATTATTTGCCACCAGATATACCAGAATGGCCGCCACCACCATAATGAAGAGGCCGAGCCATCTATGTACCGTCTCTTTTAATATTGATTCTTTTCCCACGTATTCCTGATGATATGGCTGGTTCTTGTCCATAAAACACTTCTCCTTCTCATGCTGCTATTCACAGCAGCTTTTATTTGATAATTCTAATCCATTCTCTATCATACTTTCTTTTTTCGCTTTTTGCAAGATTTCCATTGATTTTTTATGTATATCCCGCCAACTCTCACCATAATATTACTTCGGAAGTTACATATCGCATAATTTGTTACTATTCACGGCTTCGCCGCTCATAGTAACAAGCAGCGCTTTCAGCGCTGAAATGCACACATTTTGCTTAAAACATGCAAAATGGCGCCGAAGAACTCGTACTTTTGGCATGAAACATGCCAAAAATTCTCGAATATAGTCGGCTGTGAATAGTAACCATAATTTTGCAATGTATAAATTTTTTAAAAAAGGGGGTTTTCAAATCATTGAAAATGTGCTATTGTTTATTCAGTTGGCCAATATAGGACAGAACAAAGGCGTTCTCAAATTTATTAAATTTATTTGAGTACGCCTTTTTACTGTAAAAGCAAAACCCAGCATGGTAGAATCACCATGCCTGCATAAGGGTGTTCTCGTACACATGGCAGTACACCAGTTTAGAATGCAATGTCAAACAGGAAAGGATGGTATCAATATGGAAACAAATGTAATTGAACAGGTATTTGGAAAAAAC
>CASGVX010000140.1 GCA_949346185.1 uncultured Lachnospiraceae bacterium | reverse complement strand
CATGACATCCAGCCCTGCCCCCGAATACACCAGCACCACCTCCGGCGCCTGAAACCCCTCCCCCGGTCTCAGCTGCCAGCAAAAATCCTGAGGATGTATCCCCATCACCATGCGATGGCTGCCAAACTGGCTCTTTTCCACAACGCCCTGAAAACTTCCCGAATACACGAAATGCATTCCATACACTTCCCCAGACTCCTGCCCTGCATGCTCCGACACCAAGGCATAGAAGGGATGGTGCTGATGGCTGGATATTCCTTTGGCAGACTCGATCAGCTGTACTCCCACATCTACCTTCTGCCTAGTAATGTGCCGCTCCCTTGCCCAAGAGCCCGTGAGAGACAGGGCTTCGTAATCCCCCTCTCCCATGTCAAGGCATGCGGACAGAACCTTTTCCAGATAAAGCGTATCTTCCCCCTGATTTTCCACAAACACGCTGCGCATCACGCAGTCTATCTCCGGAAACACAGAATACAAGAGCCTTACCTTTAGTCCCAGACAGCCATCCTCCAGAAAAACCGCCAGCGTCTCCCCATCTTCCCCGAAGGTTGCCGGCAGCCCTTCCAATTCCGGCTTTCCCTGCATGATTTCATATCCGGCATACCTTAAATCCACGCCCCAATTTCCCTTTCCGCCTCTCACCTTCAGGCAGGATTGCCCAAAATCCCCGGTGCCATGGCAGGGATATTCCTGCGGCAGCTTATCCAGAAATGACACCTTCTCGCCATTCCCCACAGACACATCTCTCAAATTCTCCTCGGGAAAGTCCAGCAGATATCCCAAGTCCCCGCACGCCATCCGCTGCCCATAATACAGATGCGCCAGATATTTTCCGCCAACCACGCCCATCACATAAGTGCTGTTCTGCGTATCAATTTTAAATATCTGCTCTTCGTCATAATACTGAATCATCGTTCTCCGTCCTTTCTTCTATAAAAACTCTGTAGGGATTCTCCTCCTCCATCATCAGAAATATCATAATGGCATACAGCGCCCTAGCAGTCACATTCTCCTCTCTCGCCACCCGCCTGACCTCCTCTTTTCCCAAAAGCCTGACCTGAATATCCTCCTCATCCTCCTGATATCTATTGTCAGCCTTCCCGGAGACAAAGCCAAAAAGAGTCACATTGCTCTCATCCGTCATGCCCGGCGTCATAAATGCCGCATTTCCCGAAAAATCCTCCATGCCCCTGCAGATTTCAAGACACATGCCCGTCTCTTCTCTCACTTCCCGTATCGCCGCCGCATGTCCATCTTCTCCCGGATCAATCATTCCCGCCGGCACGTCGTACACCCTCTTCCCCAAGGGATACCGATACTCCTCGATTAAAAGGAGCTTCCTAGGACATTCTTCGGTCACCGCAAAGATTGTCACTCCCTCCGGAGCATTTTCTCCCGTATTGATTTTCAATGCCTCCTCCTCCCTTCGGGAGACAAAATAATATCTCAGTTCCTTTCCCTTTCTGTCTGCCGTCTCAATCCGATATAAATTTAAGTAAGGAGCTTCCGTTAATTTTTTTATCTCTTCCCCCTTGCGCCATTCCTTCACCGCAATCCAGTCCCCTTTCTTCCTTAACTCCGTTCATCATCACTTTACATGAATTAAAATATCACTTTTTTTAAGCGAAATCAAGTTAAATTTCCTAAAAAGTCCACCTCAATGGTGACCTCCTCCATGATGGCCGCCCCTACAGCCTCCCCCATGCATCCCCGGAGAACCATCTTCCGGAATTTCTTCCGAAGCATTCCCTGACAATCTTTGAATCAAATCACGGATCTCCCTCATGGTCATTCCCTGAATATCCTCCGGCACCACATCAGGATCAAGTTCCCGCAATTCCAGATATGCCCTATATTTCCCATAGGATAGGCCTATCTCGTGGGCCGCCTCCACCTCCTCAAGATTCGAGGAGCCGCAGTAAGTATTTCTGTGCCCCGACGTGCAGTGTTCTATATTCGACAGAATCCTGCCACACTCTCTTTCATCCTCCCCCACCACGTCTATCGTTACCACCTCGTCCTGTCCCAGAATTTCCCTTACGCTCTCATTAGACAATATCTGTTCCAACGCATCTGTGTATTCCGCATATTTTACATTCACGGAATCTGCCAGTTTCCTCCCATCTTCATTAAACCCTTCCACAGAAACCACTCTGTCAAAACGATTCACCCCCAATTCCAGTGATGGATTCACATCAATGCTAATCACGGAAACCGGCTTGAAATAAACCCGATAGCCCCCCAAACCTGCCAGAAATATCACCATGCTCGCCACCACCGGAACCAGCCGCTTGTAATCCCATCCATGATACTTTCTATAATTCCCAGTTTTCTGAGCAAGAAATCTTCTGGTGCTCTCTTTCAGCTCTTCTTCCGCATGAATTTCTCCAAAAGCCTCTTTCCATTTATCATTCATCGTTCAAGCCCTCCAATTTCTTCTTCAGCATCTGTCTGGATCGATTCAAAAGCGTATAGACCGTATTTGTATTCTTCCGCAATATCCTGCCTATTTCCGGAGCCGTATACCCTTCATAATAATGCAGGTAAACCACCACCCTGTATTTTTTAGGCAGAGACAAAACCGCCTCCAGCACCTCTCGATGGTCAGCAGACGCTTCTGCCGGCCAATCCACCAATTCTTCTAGGGAAACCGTCCTGCTGCGATAAAAGCTCTTGAGCAAATCCTTGCAAGCATTGACCGTGACTCGAATCATCCAAGCCCTTTCATGCTCCTGGCTCTCAAAAGAAATAGAACTGAGGACATATTTCAAGAAAACAGTTTGAAATATGTCCTCAGCGTCCGCATAATTTTTTAAATGTATCATACAGAGCCGCCGAACCGTATCAGCATGACGCTCGATTGCCCTATTGACTTCTCCTTCGCTCCGCATAGCAAAATCCTCACCCAAAATGATCAGCATAGCAGCTATAAAACATTTGTCATACCATATAACCAACTAAAACCATGCCCATTCATCTCCATCCTGCGCCATGACATCCATGCCCATGCCCTCTTGTACCATGTCCATGCCTGCCTCTGCTCCCATGATAGTCGCACACGCCATCACCATTGGCATCTACGTAATTCCTTCCGCAGCCCCCCGTTCCCGTGCATTTCACGCCAGTGCATCTCATATTGACCTTGCACAGCCTCCTACAGCCGCTAAACGCATTCGACCTAATGGATGTCACCCTAAAACGATATCCGCAAACCTTTACCGATGCGGGAATCGTCACAGTCCGCACTTTCTTGTTCTTCACGCCGGAGACGGCAACCGTACCGTTTTTGGCAGCGGATTTCGTTATTTTGTACTTCAATCCCCCTACCGTGACAATCTTGCCCTTGGCTGGCACCTTTCTCCCCTTAGCCGCTGCAGGATTGTCCATCTCCAGCCCAAATGCTCCGCTCAGGGATGCCATAATAGCCACCGTCAGAATACCTGTCAATATTTTCTTCATGTCCGTTACCTCCATTTCATATCATATGATTTATCACTTCACTTATAATACGATTAGCAACGCACAATCCATTCAATAAATAAAATTTTTTAAAACGAGGACGAAAATATCCAAAATTCCGTCCTCGTTTAATAACTCCATATTTCCTACAGATTAAATTCAGGCACGCTGCGCCTTAGTTCTATCATTGCGCATACTTTCGTCCCATCATCAATGGGCGATAATAACCTTCTTCGGGCACTTCTGGGCGCAGAGACCGCAGCCCTTGCACTTGCTCTGGTCAATATGCGCCACATTATTCTCCACCGTAATGGCGTCGAAGTTACATGTCTTGGCGCAGATGCCGCATCCGATGCACCCGGTATCGCAGACCTTCATCACAGCCGGCCCCTTATCCTTATTGGAGCAGGAAACCGCCCATTTCGCATCATAGGGCACCAGTTCAATCAAACCGTTCGGGCACTCTTCGATACATTTCCCACAAGCCACGCAGTTATCCTTATCTACCACAGCAATGCCGCCCTTCACATGGATGGCATCGAACTGGCAGGCTGACACGCAGGAGCCAAGCCCCATGCAGCCGAAGGCACATGCCTTATCGCCCTTGCCAGGGATCGCAGCCGCGCGCTTGCAGTCAGAAATCCCATAATAATTCGCCTTGATGCCCGCCTTCTCGCAGGTACCAGCACATTTCACATAGGCAACCATCTTCACCGCATCCCCGGCAGACACGCCCATGATATCGCCAATCTGAGCCGCCTTCTCGGCGCCGCCTACAGGACAGCCATTTACCGGAGCCTCCCCTTTCGCAATAGCCTCGGCCAAGGCATCGCAGCCAGCATAGCCGCAGCCGCCGCAGTTCGCACCGGGAAGCACCTCTCTGATGGCAACAGCCTTCTCATCCACTGGCACGGCAAACACATTCGCCGCCACTCCCAAGAGGAGGGCAATAATCAAACCAGTAGCACCGATAATGACCGCCGCCAATAAAATAGTATTCATATCATTCTCCTCCTCTCTACACGATTCCTGCGAATCCGCAGAATGCAATCGCCATCAGGCTGGCTGTTACCAGTACGATCGGAGTTCCCTTGAAGGACTCCGGAATATCATTATGCTCAATCCGCTCGCGGATTCCCGCCAGAATGGTGATGGAAATCAGGAAGCCAATGGCAGTAAAGAAACCGCTCACCAAGCTAAACCCAAAATTATATCCATCGGTGATATTGTTCATCGCCACGCCGAGAACCGCACAGTTTGTAGTAATCAGCGGCAGGAACACGCCCAAAGTGGCATGGAGTGCCGGCATGAACTTCTTCAGCACCATTTCCACAAACTGAACCAGTGCCGCAATAATCAAGATAAATGCTATCGTCTCCAGAAATTCCACATGCAGGGGAACCAATATCCCATAATAAATCGGATAGGTAATGGCACAGGCAATGGTGATGACAAATGTCACCGCAGCGCCCATTCCTACTGCTGTCTCAACCTTCTTCGATACTCCAAGGAACGGACAGATGCCGAGGAACTGACTAAGTACCACATTGCTCACGAGCATTGATGAAATAATAAGTACAAATAATTCTCCAATCACTTAAATCACTCCTCCTTTACTCTGATTTGTCAGCGGCCGCTGATGCCTTCGCTGCCGCTTCCTTTGCTGCTTTGGCGGCTGCCGCCTTTTCCTTGGCTGCCTGTGCTGCCGCTGCTTTTGCAGCAACCCGCTCAGCCTCAATGATTCCCTTGTTGGCCACTGCGCCGCAACCTGTACAGCCAGCACAGTTTCCACCACAAGACAGGCTGTCATCTCCCTCCACATTGGTGGCAGAAGGCATCTTCAATTTGTTCTGCACTGCCGTCAGGAACGCCAGTACCAAGAAGGCTCCCGGAGCCAGCACGAAGAATGTAATATGAAAATCATCCGGGATAAAAGTCTTTCCAAATATTGCGCCGGCACCTAAAATCTCACGGCAGATGCCGATGCAGGTCAGACCGAAAGTAAAGCCCAGACCCATGCCAATCCCATCAAAGATAGACGCTACCGGCCCATTCTTAGAAGCATACGCCTCTGCTCTTCCCAAGATAATGCAGTTTACCACAATCAAAGGAATATATACGCCCAAGGCCTGATCCAGAAATGGAAGATATGCCTTTAAAAGCAACTGGATAATCGTCACAAAAGAGGCAACCACTACGATAAAGCCCGGAATGCGTACCTTATCCGGAATCACATTGCGGAGCAATGAGATAAACAGATTAGATAGCACCAGCACTGCCGTCGTAGTAAGCCCCATGCCCAAACCATTGATGGCGGATGAAGTTACCGCCAGAGTAGGACACATACCAAGCATCATTACAAAGGTGGGATTTTC
>CASGVX010000139.1 GCA_949346185.1 uncultured Lachnospiraceae bacterium | reverse complement strand
TGGCTGGAAGCCTGTCCACCTTATCCCAAGATTGTTCCCGCAAAAGCGACAGAACGGGGTGGTAGTGGTATTCATTGGCTATGGCGGTCAGTGTTTCCTGTACTACATTTAGTGTTGCTCTCTTGTATGACATTCCATAAGCAATATCTGAAACAAAAGTAACCAGAAGATTATTTAAGTCATTGTCGCCGTATTTTTCCGGGATACCGTAGATTTCCGTTCTATGGCTCATATCGTTATACCGTATGGTAACGCCAACAGCTTTTAAGATTAGTTTGGCAGTGGCAATATTAAATTTGCGGTCTTTTTTGTCTGTGCTGTATAATTGTTGGACTGCTATCAGGTCTTTTGGTGGTAAAGCCCATTGTGGGGACATTGGAGTTATGCCATATAAAGATGGGTCTATATAATCAGCTTGAGTTTTTATGTTACTGTTATAATACGTTACTGCACCATTCCAGATAGTATCAACTTCTTTTTGTTCCAGTAAGGGAACACATTTCCAGGATTCTTTTTGGTGAGCAGTATATGCTTCGTCGCTGACACCATATCTGTTTAGAGTACGCAGGGCAAATTTATGTAACGTATTATTTCTTTGTCCTTGCGGGATGACAGAAGTATCCTCTGACTTTGTATCTGACGTTTGCTCGTGCGTTTTTTGGTTCGTGGATAAAATATAGTCCGTTATCGTTAGATTGCCATCTACATACGATACGGCAGGATGTTCCACTCCGAAATTTAATTGTGCTGCGCCTGTCACAGCAGAATCAAAATGAAGTTGTGGGAATAGTTTTAGCAACGACTTGGCGGTATAGGTATACTCTGCCGCAGATTCCAGTATATGCGTAGGGAATATCAGATGATACTTTGGTCGGGGAGATTTGCCGTCTTTGGACTTCATGTGATTTCTGCTGGGATAATAGTAAAATGCTATATCGGGCATGTTAATTTGCATATTTTCGAGAGTAATCCAATCTGCTTCAAGGTCACTGTGGGTGTTATCAATATCAGCAAAGATACAATCGGCTTGTAAATAATTCTCCGTTTTTCGATAACCCTTCTTAAACTGAATGGTACAGTTATCCCAAGTGACCACCTCTGCCAATTGTGCGGTATCTCCTTACGGAACAGGATAGGGAGTGTCAAAACCATAGGGTTTGTTTGCATTTTCACGTCGATTGACACAGGGATAGAGTGTGATGCTTTTATTTATGTTTATTATCATGATTTATCATGATTTTACCTCATTTCTTATTGATTATTGAAGTGGTTTACTGTAATATTAGTTTAAGCTTGTCCAAACGAATGATATTCGATTTCGTAGTTGGATTTTCCAATCATTCTAATAATCAGTTCATTGATAATGAGGTTTCTGCAATCCTGAATGACATTATACGAATTTACCACTCCGTATATACTCGGTTCAAGGTGATGGACTGGATAGCCAAGATATTGGCAAAGATTGTAGCTTCTGGCCAAGTGGCGTAAATTTCACTGGAGGCCACGTTCTTGATGTAATCCTTGTATTTCACGTAATAATTTTTTGCGCTGCTGTCATTAGGCACGCCGTCATGGACAATGACATATTCGGGTATGACCACCCGGCTGAGCACCACCTCTCCTGACTCATCTGTTTCCTTAATCATGTCCTCGGGAATTTTTGGCGGATATTCTGCATACAGTGTGTGGGGTGGTATGACGTAGAGTTCTGTGGTGTCCTCGTTGGAGCGTGCCTGGGGAATCAGGGCAGTATTTTGCAGGGCGGTCTGTCCTGCCAGAATTTCTGCTCCGGAAATATCCACCGGCTCGAAGTCAGGAGCTGTGATGCGAATGGTGTACACCGCATAGGGCTGGCTGGCGCTGGGATCCATGCTGTATTCCAATGGCGGCGCGGGCAGTTCCACGGGCTCGCTCTGACCGCTGCTGTCAGTGGTGACTTCCTCAATAATGTCATTTGGATTGTTAATGTCCAGGATCTGCACCGTGGCGCCGGATATGGGTGCGGAATCTGTCTCGGAGGTAATGTTTGCCTGGAAATAGCCGAAGTCTGTCATATTGCTGTTGTTGATTTCTGTAGCCATAAGGATTCCTTTCTATGAAAATAAGACAATGATTCCCTTTATCGTATGTTGTGCCAGAAAGAATGTGCCTGTCCTTTCCCATACCATGAATCCAAATGATTGGTGCGGTTGTTTCATGACCTTTTTTGGCTCATAGCAATAAAATAATAGGAAATCCCCACGGCGTCTGCCAATGCCCATCCGATGGGAATGGATATCCAGATGCCCGTCACTCCTAGGGAGGGGATGCCGGAGAGGGCATAGGACAGCGCCACTCTGGTTCCCAATGAGCAGAGAGTGAGGATGACGGACATGCCGGGTCTTTCAATGGCGCGGTAATAGCCGTAAAGCATAAATAATATGCCGATTCCGAAGTAGAAGGCAGCCTCTATCTGTAGATATCTCACACCCGCCTGAATCACTTCCGAATTTTCTCCGTCAATAAATATGCCCATGAGATTCCGGGCAAACAGGCAGACTGCCAGGCTGACGGCAGTGCAGAACGCTAGGATGCATAGGACGGAACTTCTGATGCCCTTTTTGATTCTCTCTGTCTTGCCGGCTCCATAATTCTGGGCTGTGAAGGTGGAGAAGGCATTTCCGAAATCCTGTACCGGCATGTAGGCGAGGGTATCTATTTTTACCGCCGCCGCAAAGGCCGCCATAATAGTGGTTCCGAAACTGTTCACCAATCCTTGGATCATCAGGATGCCGAAATTCATTACCGACTGCTGCAGGCAGGTCAGGAAAGACAGGCTGAAAATTTCCTTTAGAATCTTTCCATTCCAACGCATATCTTCTCTGCGGATGCGGAGCATGGGGCAGAAGAAGTGGCAGTAGCAGGCGATGCCCATGCCGGATGCAAACTGGGCAATCACCGTAGCCACTGCCGCTCCCCGGATGTTCCAGCGGAATATCATGACGAAGAGAATATCCAGCAGGATGTTCAGTGCCACGGAAATACCGAGAAATACCAAGGGAATGAGGGAATTTCCCACTGCCCGCATCAAGTTGGCGAAAAAATTATAGAGAAACGTGGCAGAGATGCCCATGAAAATGTAGAACAGATAGTCTTCTGTCATTGTCTGCAGAACAGGGGGGATCTGCAGAATCCCTATGATCCAATGGAGGGAGAGAAAGGCAAAGAGATTCAGTGCCAGGGTGAACAGGAAAATGAGAAGGAAGGAAAGGAAGATGCCCTGGTGGAGATGGTTGTAATCTCTCTTTCCATACTGCATGGCAAAATATGCGCTGCTTCCCATGCACAATCCCATGACAATGGAGGTTAGGAATGTCATCAGGGTATAGGAAGCCCCCACCGCCGCCAGTGCGTCCGAGCCGAGAACCCTTCCTACGATTAATGTGTCGGCTAGATTATAAAACTGCTGCAGTACGTTTCCCGCCATGAGGGGAAAGGCGAATTTCAGCAATCCTGCCGTAATGCTTCCGGCTGTCATGTCCCTGTCCATATTCCCCTCCATTTCTGTAAAGTGTACTTGACGAACTTCAGTGTGGCATCTTTCTGAAAAAGGCGTTTCTGCCCCAAATCCCAGATAGGAATGCCGCAAATGCAAGTTTATGATAGCATTTTTCTTAGGTTGTCGCAAGACTTGCATGAAGGGATGAATTTCTATGATTGGCTGCATCGAACTACGTCTGTCAGGGTTCGCGGTAGAATCCATGCTGCTTTTATGCTGCAATGAGGGGAAGCCAATGAATGGAGTACTATAACAGATAATTATATGAATACTAAATTAAGGGAAAAATAATGGAATCCCTCTTGGCAGTTTTGCCTATAACGGGAATCGCATTGCTGATTAGTATCATTCTTGCGTATTGGCTGAGAATAATCTTTTGACATGGGAACTGGAAATGTGTATAATAGTATGAAATGCGTATATTGGTGTATTTTGGATTTTTTTGAGAGTGATCAATCTTCGCGTGGCTGGCCATGGAAGAATTGATTACATGGGGTGGCGTATTTTGTATGGGACAGAAAGGAACGGTGTGACTAATGGCAAAGTATTCGAGGCAGGATATTTTAGACATGGCAGAGGAGGAGGATATTGAGTTTATCCGCCTTCAGTTTACAGATATTTCCGGCCAGTTGAAAAATATGGCTACCACGGTGAACCGGCTGGAGAAGATTCTGGATGGGAAATGCAAGTTTGACTGCGCAGCGGTGGATGGGTACCGGGGGACAGGCTATGAGGAATTGTTTCTGGTGCCGGATCTGGACACCTTCGTGATATTTCCCTGGCGGCCCCAGCATGGAAAGGTGGCGCGTTTTATCTGCGACGTGCTAAAGCCGGACGGGACGCCCTTTGAAGGGGACAGCAGATATATTTTGAAGAGAGCAATCGCTCAGGCGAGGGAAATGGGA
Source organism: uncultured Lachnospiraceae bacterium (assembly GCA_949346185.1). Lineage (GTDB taxonomy): Bacteria > Bacillota > Clostridia > Lachnospirales > Lachnospiraceae > Butyribacter. Next base: position 1,475 of record CASGVX010000139.1, on the reverse strand, counting down.
TATGAGCTGGATGTGGCAGTAAAAAGTGAGTTTTTCCTGTTTGACCTGGACGAAAACGGAGAGCCGACCAATCAGACAAGTGAAAAGGGCGGCTATTTTGATGTAGGCCCGGCGGATGAGGGGGAAAATGCCCGGCGGGATATGGTTCTGTATCTGGCGGACATGGGCATTGACGTGGAGACTTCTTATCACTCTGACGAGGCAGGGCAGCACGCTCTGGATTTGTCCTATGTGGATGCCCTTGCCATGGCGGACGGGGTGATGACCACCAGGCTGGTGGCGAGAACTGTTGCCAGAAGGCACGGGGTGCATGCCACCTTTATGCCAAAGCCTCTGGCAAATATCAAGGGAACCGGGGCGCATTACACCTTTTCCCTGCGGAGGGGGGATGCCAATATTTTCACAGATAGGACGGACAGTCTGGGCGTGAGCCGGGAGGGATATCAGTTTATGGCGGGGATTTTAGCCCATATTGCCAATATGACCTTGGTGAACAATCCCATTGTCAATTCCTACAAACGCTTGGTGCCCGGGTATCTCGCGCCTGTTTCTGTGGGGTGGTCTGCCACGAACTCAAGTCCTTTGATTCGCCTGACTTCCATCGGGGGAGATGGGGCGAGAATCGTGCTGAGAAGCCCGGACGGGGCGGCAAATCCCTATCTTGTGATGGCGGCCTGCCTCTGTGCGGGTCTGGAGGGCATCAGGAAGGGGATGGAGCCCCCGGCATCTATGGATGACAGGCCGGCGGGAGAGGATGTTGAGGAGAAATTGCCTAGGACGCTTCATGAGGCGGCCACCCTATTTCAGAGAGATGGGTTTCTCCAAGAGGTTTTGGGAAGCCATATTTCAAAACATCTTGTCAAGACCAAGGATGCGGAGTGGGAGGCCTATTGCAATCAGGTCACGGCATGGGAGAAGGAGCGGTACCTGGGCACGATATAGGGAACGGATAGCACGCATGCCAGTTACGCTGGCAAGAATAATCCATGAGAGGAGGATTCTCCATGGCAGACATCATTGTTGCTTTTCCCAAAATACAAGATGCAAAGAATCTGCGAAGGCTTTTGATGCGCAATGGCTATGATGTGAATGCGATCTGCGACAGCGGCGCGGAAGTGATGGAGGCGGTCAATCGGCTGGATGGCGGGGTGGTTATCGCTGGATATCGGTTTTCAGACATGCATTATATGGAACTGAATGAGTATCTGCCTAAGGGTTTTCAATTGTTGCTGCTGGCATCTCCGGAAAAATTGGCAGACTGCGATGTCAGTGACCTGATTTCCCTAGCCATGCCCTTTAAGGTGCATGATCTTCTTACCACGCTGGACATGATGATGGTGGAGTATCATCGTTGGAAGAAGAAGCAGAAAAAGAAGCCTCTGGCACGGACCGGAGAACAGCGGAAAGTCATTGCCGCCGCCAAGGAGCTATTGATGGAGCGGAACCAGATGACTGAGGATGAGGCCCACCACTAT
>CASGVX010000138.1 GCA_949346185.1 uncultured Lachnospiraceae bacterium | reverse complement strand
CAGATGAAAATTCCAGCTTACGCAAAATGCAAAGTTATTTTTTAACAGTCCCTTACCTGATATATTTCATTCTATATGCCTCGTCAAAGCCAAAAGATTCTTACATTGATATCATTTATTATAATGCAAGGCTATTGCATTTTCAATCTTGCAAACACCATTTTTCGCATACTATTCAAAATCCATTGTTACAATCATATACTCAATATACTCATATACTCTTGACAGATATATCGTCCTATGATATATTAATTATATCGACTGACGATATATCATCTATCGATACGAAGGGGGAAGCACACATGGAAAAGCATGCGCCATTGACCGAAGCCATATTTTATATTTTGCTGGCAGTCAGAACGCCCAACCACGGCTATGGCATCATCCAAGATATCGAGGCAATTACAAGCCACCGCCTAGTTCTTGGCCCCGGAACCCTGTATGGAGCCATTCAGTCCTTGGTGAAAAAAGGATGGATTGAGATATACAGCGAGGACACCAGTTCTAGAAAGAAGAAAGAATATATCATTACGGAAGCGGGCAGAAATGCCTTCCAAGAGGAGAAGGCCCGGCTAGAGGAATTGCTGAGAAATGCAGAACTGATGAAGGAGGAGGACAATGAATAAAATGATAAAGTTTCGTTTATATTTTGATAAGGACAGGGAAACTGCATGGCTAAATGAACTGGCGATGCAGGGGAAGGCAATGTCAGGCTTTTTCGCCGGCTTCTATCAATTCGAGGATACCGCTCCCGGATTATGGCGTTATCAAGTAGATTTCAGCGACCGCTTTGGCAGCGTGACACAGGAATACCGCTCCCTCATGGATGACCTGCAAATAGAAATCGTACAGATTTGGGGCTATTGGGTTATATTGAGAAAACGGGCAGCAGATGGCCCCTTTGAAATGTACACTGATGCAGACTCCAAAATCAGTCATTATAAAAAAATTCGCAAGATGTTCCGGGTCGCCACGTTGATTTACTTAGCACTATTCATTCTTGAGATAATCTGCGCCATCGGAATGGAAGCACCTGAGGGCTGGCTATTTATGCTGATTTTGGGACTGCTGACCATTGGTCTGCAACAGCAGGTCAGGCACATAAGCCAGATTATCTCCCAGCTGATGGAACAAAAGGGAGAGCAAAATGACAGATGCCCTGCCTCGGAAAAAAAACAGGTATCTGCCATCTTACTCATCGGTCTTCTTTTGAATATATGCGCTGTGGCGATACAGCCATCCAGGGAATTCATGCACTGCACCAAGCTGACGGTTCAGGTTGCCGCCATCATTGCTATGATTGTGGGCATCTATCGTACCCGCTGGGTATTCAAAAGCAAGGACTAGCAATTCCTACCCAAGCAAGCGCCACTGGCACTTGCTTGGCAACGCAGCATTGGCATCTATCGGCGTACATAATCTCCTTCCACTTTTAAGATGCTCACAATATTTTCATTCACCGGCAATGAATCCCCCATGGACTGGCCATTCGTCAGATAATGAAGATCCGATTCCGTCTCTGCCGTCAGAAATCTATGCAGCCTCTGCTGATTTTCCAACTGATGCATCAGATATTCTTTCTGGGCTTTTCTCTCTCTGGCACTTGCTTTTTCCTGAGCCTTGACTGCCTGCTCCTTCAAAGCCTTCTTCATCCTCTTATGGCGTTTATCCCACCAGGACTCTTGCTCCCTCTCCGTCTTCGAGCCGCCGCTCCCCACATCAGACTTGCTGAATCCTTCCCCGTGGTGCTCCTCGATGGAGGCTCCGAAATGCTCAATCACCAGGCTTCCGCCATTCCCTCCCCACCCAAAGAATGGATTGGGTACCGCCCTGTCCTCCACGAAATATCCCAGCACCCAAGCCTCATACTCCGGATCATTCTTCATCTGTTCCCATCCCTCCTCGGAAATGGAAATGATGACGTCATCATTGAGCCTGGTGGGATGATAGGGAATGGTGCTCAGCATGGAGTAGAAATGCGCCTGATACTCCTCCATCGTCATATTTCCCGTGTCCACATGCTCCCCGCCGCATTTCCTCCTCACGGCCTTCCCCGCATTTACCTGAGCACTCACATGGGAAGCGTCCTGCGGGTGCTTTGCCTTGTATTCCTCCACCACGCTGGTTCTCCCAGCCTCTTCCCCCTCGCTCTTCCTGCGGGATTCCACCCCATCGCAGCATGCATCAAATCCATCTTCCTCCTGACGTTCCGCCCGTTTAGCATAACTCCCTGTGCGATACCCAAAATTCCCCGCCAACAGACTATAATATATCATGCTCATTTGCCCGCCCTCCATTAAAACTGACTTGCCGCCCAAAGGCGGCATTGACGCTCTCCAGCAGTATTGCCAACTCTGTCTATCTTGTGATGGTAATTCCTTCACATTATATATCGTGTTTTAGGGCAAATAAATTATATGCTTCCCATAAAAATAACATCATCCGACCATATCCCTGCACAAAATGACCATATCATCTCTGCTCCATCATTCCTCCCCAGCCAGTGCCGCATTCGCCTGCTCCACCTTCAACCTCACAAGGAGAATCGTAATAATGAGATTAATGACCATGGGAATCCACAGGTACATCACATAAAGCATATTGATGCAAGACTGGGACTGCGCCGCCGCATTTGCCACATACCCGCTTGCCGCCAACAGCCATCCTGCAAAAGCCGTGCCGATGCCCCCGCCAATCTTCACTCCCAGAGAAGTGCAGGAATACATGGTGCCATCGATCCTCTTTCCCTTTGTCAGGTACGTATACTCCGAACACTCCGCAATCAGCGCATTCAAATCCCCCTGCAAGGGGCTCATCCCCAGAGATGCAATACCGGAAAATAACAGCATCAGGGGGATGTTCCCCAGATAGCCCGCCACAATCACCAATCCTCTGGAAACCGTCGCCAGAATATATCCCATCAGGTTCAGCTTATACATCCCCTTCCACCGCTTCACCAGAATGGGGGTAAAGACTAATCCCGCAATCAACGGAATATTGATTGCCCAGGCAAACACCCCCAGCAGGGAGGCATTTCCCAAAATATAGGTCATAAAGTAGATTCCCATATTTAACGTGGCAGTAAAAATCTGCATCAGGATATACATCACGCAGATGATAAGGTAATATTTATTAGACAGCAGCAACTTTGCCGCCTTCCTCAGGCCATACTTTTCCTCTTGCCCTCCGGCTTCTACAGATGCGCCCGGTCCGGCTTCTCCCCATCCAGGCTCTTCAAGCGCGCATTCCCCGTCCGCTTCCCATTCTCTGCAGGAATTCTCCTCCCCTTCGACCCGAAGCGCACTCTCGCTCTCATTCAATTCCTCCTCCGGCAATTCCTTCACAGAAAATACAGAAATAGTATTTACAATCAGCCCGATTGCCCCATAAATAATCGCCATAGTGCGCCAGCCCGCCGCACCCCCTCCTAATGCCTTCACCGCATCCACAGTTATCGTCTGAATCAGCAGGCTGGTACCGAAGGCAAAAATAAATCGAATGGAACCCATCTGAACCCGCTCGCTGCCATTCTTCGTCACCAGCGCAGTCAATGCCGAGTATGCGATATTATTGGCGGTATAAAACACCGCATTCAACAATGTGTAGGCGATGAAGAACCATGCATACTGACCAGCGTCCCCCAGATTGGCCGGAATGAAAAACAGTGCCGCAATCATGGCAGAACAGCCAAGATACGCCCACAGCATCCAAGGTCTGGCCTTGCCCATCCTGCTCTTCGTCTTGTCAATCAGGGAACCGAAGAATACATCCGTCACCCCGTCAAATAGTTTGGACACCATCATCAAGGTTCCCACGATCCCCGCATTCATGCCGATGGTATCCGTGAGAAATATCATAAGAAACGAGGACAAAAAAGCATAGACCACATTTCCCGCAATATCCCCAGAACCATACCCCACCTTATTGTACCATTTCAAATATTTTCTCTCTCCCATAAGCAATACCTCCGTCAATACATTATAAAATCATTTTGCATATTCTGGAATCAGCCTTACCCCAAAGCCAAATTCCCTCTCGTCAAAGCGATACTTCCCCACCAGATCCGGCCCGCAGCTGCAGGAGGCAATGCCATTCTGCTTATAATCCAGACACAGTACCGTGCAATCGCATTTTTCCAGTTCAAAATGATGCTTCTTCTCTGTCAGTTCCTCCTGCAGGTAGCAGGATGCCTGAAAGGAAAATACCTTCTCCGAAACCGCCGTCATGCTCTTTCCTCCCCCGGCAACTCTGACAAAATCACATCCCCCATGGCTCCCATTCTCCTGAGGGCGAATATAGTCCTCATGCAGTTCTTCCACCTTCGCCGAGAACTGGCTGTGATAGCCTGCCCGGCATTTATCAGGATAATTTTCATAAGGGCCGATGCCGTAGTATGTCACCTCCTCCAAATCCTTTTTTAGAAAAAGGCGCAGTCCGAACCTTGGAAAATCCGGAAGTTCCCCATCCTTCCGCACTTCCATATCCATAGAAATCTCCCCGGAGGGCTCCACCCGCCAAGTCACATCCACATCGCAAATCCTCTGTACAGATGCCGCGCATAGAGACATGGCGCTTCGTATCACCACTGACTGACCCTGCCGCCGAATCTCCGTGACATAGGCTCTGGCTCTGCTCTGATCATACTGGGCCCGCATCCATTCCTCCTTGATTCTCTTATCATTGTCCGTGGGTGCCCGCCAGATATTCACCTCCATCTCCCTTTCCAAGAATCGCTTCCCCCTCAGGGAAAGTTCCCGGAATAGCCCGGTCAGCTTGTTGTACACATATCTGATAGCATCATTTTCAATGATCAGGTACCGATCGTCCTCCCTCACATGAAGAGGCTGTCCCTCCCTCCTTTCCAAAAGATATTTCAAAGCCTTCTGGTTCCTGCCATCCTCATTGTCCAGCAAAACCTCGTCAAATCCCAGCCGGCTTTCCTTCTCCCGAAGGCTGTCTCCTTCCTTCAGGCAATAGAGGATTCTCAGATAGCATTTTCCTTTTGGGGGAACCTCCAGCGGAACCCTCACTTTTCCCATACAATTTGGAGAAATCCCCTCCTCCCAAGGAATCTGCCCCTGCCCCGCAATCTCTCCGTCACAGTCCAGTTCATATGCCAGACACAGATAATCCTCCAGATTGACGAAATTCATATAATTGCGCAGCAGCAATTCTCCCGTGCTCTGGTCATAACTGACCACTCTGGCAGGGCGGTATACATTTTTGTATTCCAACAGGCCGGTATGGGGCGTCCTGTCAGGGTACACCAAGCCATCCATGCAGAAATTCTCATCGTGGAGCAGCTCCCCATGGTCGCCTCCATAGTAATACATCGCCTTCCCATTCTCGCTCTCCCCCTTGTAGATGGCATGGTCGCACCACTCCCAGACAAATCCTCCGCATACCACGTCATTTTCCTGAATAATCTGAAAATAATCCTCCAGATCCCCCGGCCCATTCCCCATGGCGTGGCTGTACTCCACCATGAGATAGGGCTTATCCGGCTGGCTATTTGCATATGCCAGCACCTCGTCAAAGGCCGGATACATTTTGCTGTACAGATCAATATTGGAAAAATCATACTTTCTCTTGTCGCTGTGATAGCAGGCACTCTCATAATGGGTCAGCCTAGTGGAATCGAATCCCTTCGTCCACCGAAGAGCCTCCTCGAAGGCACATCCATAGGCACACTCATTTCCCATGGACCAAATCACGATGCATGGACGGTTCTTCTCCCTGTGGATGCAGAGCTTGGTACGGTCCAGCGTAGGCCGGATAAAATCAGGATTGTCCGCAATCCTTTCATTCCACCGCTTTTGGACATGTTCCCATTCTGAATCCTTGAGATAATGCATCTGCGCCCCATGGCTCTCATTGTCCGCCTCGTCAATCACGAAGAATCCATACTCATCACATAACTGGTAAAAATAAGACACATTGGGATAATGGCTGCT
>CASGVX010000137.1 GCA_949346185.1 uncultured Lachnospiraceae bacterium | reverse complement strand
ACATGTTAAATAAACCACTCCAGCAAGAAGCGAAAAAGACAGCACTTCAATACATTCAAAAACGGACGGAAAAGGATTAATGTGTTTGGAACTCTGCTTCCATCTGCTAGACAAGGTCGTCGAGGGCTTTAAGGTTGCTGTCTATGCTGGTGCTTTTTGTGAAAGCAGCAATGAAATTTAGGTATTTTCTGCCATACAAACCATTCAGCATACCTTGTGTCTGGATGCAATGAACTCTATACCAATGGTGTAGAAACCCTCTTGGCGAAAGTGTCCATGATGCACTTACATGTATACCATGCATAATGAAGTAAATAGGAAAAGCAGGGATAGCTCGTCCGTAGCCTCCTGTACGATTCTTATCTTCGCTTTGGGCTTGTCGCAGATGACGATGGCATAATACAAGGACGCAACACACAACTAGGAAACCTTTAAAAACACTCCGTCCAGAGATGAAATAATCCTTCTTTCCGATGGACTGCGGTACTGAAATAGATGTCATTAGGAATAAATTCCGCTTTATCCAGGCAAAAGTGGCCAGGTGGTCAATATCTATCATGAAACAATCAATTATTCCAGATGCTCTACTGCTCTACCATGGAGCGGAATATCCGATTTGCAATTCTTTATCTATACCATTGAGCCTGGGCAGCATACATCTGCTTGTAATAGCCGTTTTGGGCAATAAGACTGTCATGGGTGCCCTCCTCAATAATCTGTCCATCCCGAAACACTAGAATTCGATTCGCCAGCTTTGTGGCTCCCAGCCGATGAGAAATCAGGATGCATGTCCTGTCCCCGGCAAGCTCGGAAAAGTTGCGGTACAGCTCCGCTTCCGACATAGGGTCTAGGGCGCTGGTAGGCTCGTCCAAAATGAGCAGCCTAGCATTCCTGCGGGCTAGCGCTCTAGCCAGAAACATTTTCTGTCTCTGTCCTCCAGATAAATCGAAAGTGTTATTGTTGCTTAAATTTCCAATCAGAGTATCATAGCCGTTTTCCAGGGTGCCAATAAAGCTGTCCACACCCACTTTCCGTCCCAATTCCTCTAATTCTTGCCGGGAAATTTCTCTTTTGGTATCGCCGATTTCGATGTTTTCCCGAACCGTCATGATATAGCTTTCACTGAACTGGTGTAAGCAGGAGGTCTTTTCCCTAAAATCCTCTAAGCACTCCTGTAGAGGCACCCCATTCACCATAATGCGTCCTTGCGCAATGGGATAAAACCCGGACAGCAGGGACACAAAGGTTGATTTCCCGCTGCCGTTCTCCCCCACAACGGCAATGCGCTCCCCCTGGCGTATAGTCAGATTCAAATCATGCAACACCTCACGGTCAGAGCAGGGATAGGTAAAACTGACATGTTCAAAACGGATTTCTATATCTTGCGCCAGGGGTCTCGTCCCGGGTATTTCATCCTCAAAGGACATCAGTTCCCTATAACTTTCCACATACTGGCCATTTTCCTCCAGAATGCCTAGGCGCTCGAAAAAGACTGTCACCCTCCCTGTTAACGAAGTGATTGCAGTAAGAATCAGGGCGATGCTTCCAATGGAGTCCTTTCCCTTCAGAATATCGGATAGAACTAAGACGATTCCGATTCCCACGCTAAGATATAGCACTCCGTTAGCTAGAAGGCGCAAGCGAAAAAACTTTATCGTAATCCGGCTCCGCTTTTGATTCAGTTCCCTGGAAATCCCTTCCCATTTATCCTCCACGAACTGGCGCAGTCCGTAATAGCGCATGTTTTCCAGATGCTTCCGCCGATATGTGACCGTATGTAGATAATATCGCTGGTTATCTTGGGCAAAAATCTCCTGCATGAAGCGGAAATTGGCGCGACCCTGCTGCAGAATGACCCACACCATGGGGAGAAAGCCTAGAAGCACAAGCAAAGCCACCCAGCTGTTTATGGCCAGCACAGTTGCCAACAACGAAAGAATGGTCAGAATATCCTGCACCAACACTACACAGGACACAATCAGTTCCCTCAGGCGCAACGGCAAGTCGTTGGAGGAGAAGCTGACTTTATTCCGATAAGCAATGTCATCATAATAGGCCAGCCGGATGCGGGAGGACTTGCGCATGATATTTTCTTGAAGCTGATCCGCAACACAGGAGAAATAGACCGCCGCAAAGCGATCCCGCACATTGGTAATTCCTGCTAGCATAAGGCCAGTAGCCGCATAGAGAGCTATGCACCAAAGGACATCTTCTATGGAAATCTCCTGCCTCGAAAATCCCTCTGCCGCATCGATAATCCACTTATTCACATAGACCACGATGGCTGGCAACAGAGAACCCGCCAGAGAAAATAGAAGCAACGCCGCCAACTTCTCCCTGGACAGCGTCTCCTGCAAAATGGACATGCAGGCCCCCAGCACCTCATGAATCCGCATAAGGGGTCGTTGTACCGTCCCCTGCAACACTTCCTCTTTCCCGCTCATACGACCTACACCTCTCCCTCCACATCGTCATACCACTCCTTCTGGGCCTCGAACATCCGCCGGTAAACGCCGCCCCGCCCCATTAGCTCTTCATGGGTGCCGTCCTCCACAATCTGACCTGCCTCCATGACCAGAATCCGGTCTGCCAAGCGGGCAAACCCAATCCGGTGGGAAATGAGAATCGCCGTCTGACCCATAATCTGCCCCCGAATCTCCTGAAACTGCCGATATTCAGCAATGGGATCCAGCATTGCGGCAGGCTCATCGAGAACTAGAACTTGCTTATCTCCCATAAATGCCCGGCTGACCCCAATCCGCTGCTTCTCGCCACCAGACAGTCGATATCCGCTTACATCATAATCCGTTCCCACATAACTGTCCATCCCAATCCTGTCCTGTATCTTCTTCGCACCGCCACGTCTGATGGCCCTCTGTATCTCATCCTCTCTAGGGAGCCGTTCAATCTGTCCCAGGGCCACCTCCTCCTTTAGCAGAAATCCGAAAATACAGGTATGCTGGAATGCCACCCCCATAACTGTGGAAAGCTGCTTAGCTGTCAGGTTCTGAAAGGGCACACCAGCAAAGGCGATGCTCCCTTCATTTGTCTTATATAAACCTGTCAGAAGGTTAATCAATGTGCTCTTGCCACAGCCATTTAGACCGCAGAGAGCTACGATTTCTCCAGGCCGTAGTGTCAAGGAAAGCTGATGGAGAATTTCCTTCCCCTCCTTATAGCCGAAAGAAACATTCTTTAGCTGATAAACTGGTGCCAAAGTGTCAGATGGCATCATATCACCTTTCCCGCATAAAGCCAGATTATTCTCCAGCGCAAGCTCTAAGTATTCTTTTGTATCACGCACCTTAGGAATTGACGCATAAGGCTCCACCAGCTCATTCGCAAAGCTCCTGATGCCGCCTTGTAGCTCATTGCTCAGCTGCCAGATAAGGTACATGGTTCCCAGAGTAATTATGTTGCCACCCAACAGCCAGGTACCGCCAATCAGCATACCCATAGACAACAAGATGCTCAGCGCATCCGTCAGCTTACTGCCGTTATTTTTCGCGTGCTCCACCATAAGCATCTGTTTTCTTAGGGGATCAGCCACGCTGCGCCATTTCTTTACGAAGAAATCCTCCAGACCCAAAGTACGGATTTCCCGCCCGTTTTCCTGGGTGCAGGGACAGGAAAAGTAATATTTTTTCCACCGCGTGTCCACAATGGTCTCTTTCTCAATGCGATACCGCGTGCCTGCCATCCACATACACAGAGCTGTGCTGATAGCCACCAGGGCCAGAGCCGCCAGCAGGAATAACAATGACAGTCGGGCTGCCATCACTAGGAGGGTGGCAATGGATGCAATCTGCCCCAGCACCGTGATAGAACCTTGAGCCACCACTGCCACATTCACCGCGTTATTGCTATCCGCACACAAATAGAGCATCTTTACAAACTCATCATCATCAAAGGCTGCCACTGGGATGCGGGCATTCTGATCCATAATCTCACGAGATACCTCCATCTGTATGTCGTTGACAAACAACTGCTTCGTCACCTGAATCAGCAGCCCGTAGCTTCCCCGCAGAAATAAAAATACCGTCATTGAGCCAACGGGAAGCAATAAACACACCACCGAAGTTTCTATACCGATGCCAGACGTGGCGGCATCAATCAGATATGAGGACAGCACCAGATAAGCTGGCGCCAACAGGGCACTGCAGACATTGACAAACAGCCAGAAAACCAGCTTTCCAGGACAAATCTTCCTAGCCTTTTTCAAACTCCAGAAGACAATAGTAAGTTTGGAATCTGTTTTCTTCTGCTCCATTGGGTTTCCTTCCTTTTGACTTTTTTGCACATTGTACATATTCTTGGTAATCTCATTTTACATTCAAAAGCTGTAGTTATAGTAAACTACTTTAAAATCCTTATTTGAGCATTTTCTGTTGACAATTGTTACTATTATGGCTTTTCCGCAAAGCAAAAATAATAATGTTTAAGCAACTTAAGAAGAAAAATTTTTATATATTATAACTGATATGATTCTGGAAAGCAAGAAATTAATGAATATGACATTAATATGGTTAAATGGAAAAGCAAATTCTACTATAGGTTGAATTTAGCCTTACAATCTATCCACTTCAAGAGTGACGGTGACAAAGTGGAATTTAGTCTTACACGCTTTTCCCTTCACCGTTAGTAAAGCATATCCTAACGCTAAAATCAGGTATAAAACCCATTTAAAACAGGATTTCCTGTAAGAATAATTTCCACTTGTATTTGCACAAAAACACTATCAATGGAATTTAGTCTTCAGTACAGAATTTAACTTTTCATTCAACCATAAAATTTGATATTCGTTGGAGATTCCATATAACTTTTTCTAGGCATCGTGAAAAAAATCTCAAAACGCTCTTATGGCTTTTCTCGCATAGGCCAGAAAGCAATATCTCTCCATATTTATTCAAATCAATACGCAACACCATAAAGCTTAACAGATATAAAAAAACTGCCTTACTATCGTAATCCAAAATCTTATCTAATTAGCTTTAATTCTGACATTGTACGGATAAAATAGTCTGGCCACATACTGCACCCACAGCCGCCTGCCCATGATATAAACTGTGTTATTTCCTCTTTCCCTTTTGGGACAAATTCAATTACAAAATCAAAATATAATGGTTCCAGATAGGTAATAATATTATCTATATCAAGAATACTCCAAGGCATTTGTATATGGATTTCATATTGATTGCCTTCATTATTATAGACCACCTTTACTCTTTTACAGCTTTCCTGCGGTTTTTCTTTATAATATAAAAATGTCTGGGTATTACCATTCTTATAAAATTCTGTTCTTATCTGATTTGTTCTTCCCTGTGTATTCGCAAATAGCATCGAAACAAGAACCCCAAGTTGATCAAGGTTATTGCTAATCTTAATAATTTCAGTTTGCTTAAAATCCAGCAGCAAATATAAATTAAAATTTTCTTGATTCCAAGTTGCCAAATAGCTGACATCAACATCTTTTAAGTCAAACGCTAAATCCGAATATATATGACATGGCCAAAAATAATTTTTTTCTTGCTTTAAAGAATTAAATTTATATTGATATTCCTTTTCTACTCCATCAGAATAAAGCGCCAAGCAGCTTAAACGATTCTGCTGACTTAAAAGGTTTCTTGCTTTTTCTTCTCTATTTATAAAGTAGTCAAATTCATTATACATATCATCAGGAAACATATTAGGATAGTACACTGTATAATCCAAAACCTGAATTGCCGCATCTGCAAAGTTTCCAAAAAAGCAACTTGCATAATGCATAATATATAAGAAGACGCCGGTTGCATTTAACTCTTCACATCGTTTTAAAATTTGTTCTGTTGTATACTCTTCCTTAATCTTATTATAAGTCTTATATACATCATAATAATGTCTGATCTTGTCTGCTGTTATCCATGTTAAATTATAAAAATTTTTATAATTGTGCTGCCATGCATGTTCACAAGCTATAATTAGCATATCT
>CASGVX010000136.1 GCA_949346185.1 uncultured Lachnospiraceae bacterium | reverse complement strand
GGTAAGCTCCCGCTTCTGGAAAGAAAATTCCATGTTAGAAAGGGTCTGTACACAAAAAACGTTACAAATTTACACAACTTTTACACAAAATGAATGAAAAATATGAGATTTTATGAGAAGATAAGCGTCTAAATCACTTCTGGGACATCTTAGAAATCCAGTATTTGCAAGGTTTTAACAACTTCTGCAAAGAAATTCAAAACATCTAAACCTTACAAAACTGTCACATTCCAGTCACCCGCCTGTAATAATCCCTGTATATACTAATCATTAGATTCCAATAATGATATGCAGCATGTAAGTTTTTTGCTGCTAATGCTTCATTTTCAGTGGAATCGCTGTAACCAGAGGAGAGGATTTAGGAGGTTGACTATGGAAATTTTAAAAGTGGAAAATTTGACGAAGGTGTATGGCGCCGGAGAGAATGCGGTGCATGCCTTGGACGGCGTGTCGTTCTCTGTGGAGCAGGGAGAGTTTGTGGCAATTATCGGGCCATCCGGCTCTGGAAAGTCCACATTGCTGCATATTCTTGGGGCGGTGGATGTACCCACATCCGGGAAGGTGACGATGGACGGAAAGGATATTTTTTCACAGAAAGAGGAGGCATTGGCTATTTTCAGGAGGAGGCAGGTGGGATTGATTTATCAGTTCTACAATCTGATTCCGGTGCTGGATGTGAAAGAGAATATCACCCTTCCGGTGCTGATGGATGGGAGAAAGGTTAATGAGAGCCGGCTGCGGGAAATGGTGAAGCTGCTGGGACTGGAGGGCAGGGAGGGTCATCTTCCCAACCAGCTTTCCGGCGGACAGCAGCAGAGAGTTTCTATCGGCAGGGCGCTGATGAATGCGCCGGCCGTGGTGCTGGCGGATGAGCCCACTGGCAATTTGGACAGCAAGAACAGCCAGGATATCATGCATCTGCTGCGGGAGTCCAATGAGAAGTTCCATCAGACACTGATTATGATTACCCATGATGAAAACATAGCCCTGCAGGCAGATAGGATTATCGCCATCGAGGATGGAAAAATTACCAGAGATGAGGTGAATAGAGCATGAATATTATCAATCGCTATACCTTGCAGACGTTAAAGAAAAATAAATTGAGAACTCTGGTGACGATTGTTGGAATTATTCTCTCGGCAGCTATGTTTACCGGCGTGACATCCATTGTGTTTAGCTTGCAGGATTTCTTGGTTCGCTTGGAAATCGGAGACGAGGGCGCCTGGGAGGGCAGGCTGAATCAGTTGTCGCAGGATGAGGTGAAAAAGTTTCGTGGGGGTGAGGATGTGAAGGATGCCACGATGGTGGATACCGTGGGATATGCCAGGATGCAGGACAGCCTCAATGAGTCCAAGCCTTACCTTTGCATCAACTCCATTGAGAAAAATTTTGCTGATTTCAGTCCCCTGCGCATCACAGAGGGACGGATGGCGGAAAAGAGCGATGAACTGGTGCTTCCAAAGCATCTGGAGGAAAATGGTGGTATTACCTATCATGTAGGGGATACTCTTACCTTGGAAGTGGGAAAGAGGATGATAGATGGCCAGGCGGTAGGGCAGGCAAATCCTTATATAGAGAATGGGGAGAGTTTGGAAGAAACTCGGTCGATGACCTACCATGTTGTGGGAATCTGTGAGAGACCGGCTTTGGAAAGTCATACAGCATCTGGATATACCGCCTTCACTGTGGGGGCTGACGACGTCTGTTTTTCAGATGTGCTCTTCACCTCTGAGCATCCTAAGGAAATATTAAAGCAGATGAGGCATTTTCTCATCAAAGAGTTGGGGCGTGACAAGGATTCCATTCAGGGGGAGGTTGATTATATTACCCATGGCGGTCTGCTGCGATTCCGGGGGGAATCTCCCAATGGGAACTTTATGCAGGTATTCTATAACATGGGAGCGGTTTTGATTCTCATTATCATGGTGGCCAGCGTCACATTGATTTACAATGCATTTTCCATCTCCGTCAGCGAGAGGACGAAGCAGTTTGGATTGCTGAAATCTATAGGCGCTACAAAGAAGCAGATTCGCCACAGTGTTTATTTTGAGGGACTGTGCCTGTGCGGGATAGGCATTCCCATTGGCGTTGTGGGTGGTCTTGGGGGCATCGGCGTCACGCTGTATTTTGTGGATCGATTGTTAGGACATTTTATCAATACGCAGGCTGACATCCACCTGCACCTGACGGTGATGCCTATTGCCATTGTAATCGCAGTGATTGTTGCAGCAGTTACGGTACTGATTTCTTCTATGATTCCTGCGGCAAAGGCTGTCCGCATGACGGCCATTGATGCCCTGCGGGAGAGCAGGGATGTGCGCATTCGCAGCAAGAATGTCCGCACGGGGAAATGGGTATATCATCTCTTTGGCTTCGAAGGAATGCTGGCCAGCAAGAATTTCAAGAGGAATCGGAGAAAATATCGGCTGACGGTATTTTCTCTGACCATCAGTATCATTCTCTTTATCGTGACCAGCTGCTTTAACGGATATATGTCAGAGAGCGTGAATATCATGCAGCAAGCATCCACGGCAGATATCAAACTCAATGCGAAAAAGGAAGACATGCGCGGCGTGTCGGCAGAAGAGGCCAGAAAGGCTATGGAGCGGGTGCAGGACGTGGAGGAAGCGGCATATTCCACTCAGGTGAATTTTGCCTATCTGGTTGTGGATAGGGAAGATTTGGATGAGGAATTTTATGAATTTAATCGGGGGGCAGATGGACCGGTGAGTTATATTGCAGCTCATAAGAAGAGTGACAAGGTATTGATAGATGTTGCGCTGAGTTTTGTGGATGATGCTTCATATGAGAGGTTTCTGGAAGAGAACCATATGGATGTGTCGAAATATATGGATGGAGAAAAACTCTGCCCCATCATCTGGGATGAAGTGCAGGGGCTTAATTCAGGAAATAGTGTCGTGAAGGGACGGGTGCTGAAGAAGAACCGCATACCAAAGGAGGTTTATTGCATTAATCAGGTGGAGGGGTATGAGCATATCGTTGATTATGAGAGCATGGATGCGGAGAAGATGGCCTTTCCTTTTATGAAAAACGAGGAGGAGAATGGGGACAAAGGAGAAGATGGTTTCGAGGAGGAAGAAGAAAACATTGTTTCCGGGAAGGAAGCAGTAACGAAATTAGTCTTTGACGATGTGAAGAAGATGGAGATTGCTTCCAGAAAGATTCCTCTGGGAATAGGAAGCGTTTCCCCATGGCATAACGGGGTGACCATGGTGCTTCCCGAGAGTGCTCTGAAGCAAATGGCAGGGGCTGCCAAGAAAATAGATTTAGGGAAATATGCGGAGTTTAATTTCAAGGCGGAAAAATATAAAAAAGCATATACCAATCTATCGGAATATTTGAAAAATAGTTCCGGTTTCAAGAAGGAAGTGGTAAGCCAGCTATACAGCGAGCGGGAGACTGCGGAGGCCAACAGGGCTTTGCTGCTGGTGCTTGACATCTTTGTGTACGGGTTTGTCTCCCTGATAGCGCTGATTGTCATGGCAAATATTTTCAATACCATTTCCACCAATATCCAGCTTCGGAGGAAGGAGTTTGCCATGCTAAAATCCGTGGGAATGGCAAGGAGAGGATTTGATCGGATGATGAACTTCGAGTGCCTCCTGTATGGCGTGAAATCATTGCTTTTCGGTTTGCCCATATCATTCCTGCTGTGCTACCTGATGAGCAAGTCCATGGAGGTGGGCTGGAATGCAGCATTCAATATTCCTTGGGCAAGTGTGGCCATCGTGTTTGTGGGCGTGTTCGTCATGGTGTTTGGCAGCATGCTGTACTCCATGAGGAGGATTAAGCGGGATAATCCCATTGAGGCGCTGCGGAATGATAACCTGTAAGAAATCCATGCTGCGGCATAGGTCTGGGGCATTCCCATGAAGGAATAAAGGACTGTGAATAGTGGCACTAGTCACAGTCTTTACATAAAAAAGAGGGGAACTCTCGCTTGATTCCCCTCTTTTGTTGTGCTATTCTTTTGTTTATGGCAATGTCGCTGAAAGCGGCATGCCAGCGTATCCATTGTAGATTGGAATTATGCCGGGGCAGGGGAAAGAGGTGGAGACGGGCAAGATTTTGCAGAAATTTGCATATTTGTATTGGAGTATGTCAGGGATAGATTGGACAAATAATAGGCAGAGGCTCTATCCCGGAAGAGGATAAATCGCTGGGAATAGTAACGGCAGGACGGAAAACAGAAGGAGGACGAGAAATGCGGTTAGGATTTATTGGATGTGGAAATATGGCCAGTGCCATGATTGGCGGCATGGTAGAG
This sequence comes from uncultured Lachnospiraceae bacterium, assembly GCA_949346185.1. GTDB lineage: Bacteria > Bacillota > Clostridia > Lachnospirales > Lachnospiraceae > Butyribacter. The sequence continues at coordinate 1,682 of CASGVX010000136.1, read as the reverse complement.
AATGGTGTGGCAACAGGGGAGGATATCATTGCCTCTGTGCGAACTGAGGCCAGCAGAGAGCGGGTGGCAAAAGAACTTGGCATTGCTTTGGCTGGGGACAACCGGGAGGTGGCGGCAGGCAGCGACGTGCTGTTCCTAGCGGTAAAGCCTCAATTTTACGAGGAGGTGATTCGGGAAATTGCGGGGGTGGTGAGGGCAGATCAGATTGTGATTTCCATTGCCCCCGGAAAGACTCTGGAATGGCTGGCCTCTCTTCTGGGGGAGGACAGGAAGATTGTACGCACTATGCCCAATACCCCGGCGTTGGTGGGGGAGGGCATGACGGCCGCCTGCTGTAACGAAAATGTGACTCGGGAAGATTTGGAGATTGTGACCGAGCTATTGGAAAGTTTTGGCAAATGCGAATTTGTGTCGGAGCATTTGATGGATGTGGTGGTTTCTGTCAGCGGCAGTTCTCCCGCATACGTGTTTTTATTCATCGAGGCCATGGCAGATGGGGCGGTGGCGGATGGCATGCCCCGGGAACAGGCCTATCGCTTTGCTGCCCAGGCGGTGCTGGGGAGCGCCAAGATGGCGCTGGATACGGGAAAGCATCCGGGGGAATTGAAAGATATGGTATGCTCTCCCGGCGGAACTACCATAGAGGCTGTGCGGGTACTGGAAAAGGAAGGGCTTCGCAGTAGTGTGATTGAGGCGATGAAGGCTTGCGTGGCAAAGGCCAGAGGAATGTAAGATAAGGCTCGCTGTACTGCTGCTGCGAATGGCAACGGATTAATAGGGCTTGGCATGAGGCATGTAATGCTATTGTGCAGAGGGAGCATATAATACAGGAAAGGGGCATGATATGAAACTAATCTCGTGGAATGTGAATGGCATTAGGGCTTGCGTGAAAAAAGGCTTTGAGGAATATTTTAGGGAGGTGGATGCGGATGTGTTCTGCATCCAGGAATCTAAGATGCAGGAGGGGCAGCTGGAGATGGATTTCCCCGGCTATCACCAGTATTGGAATTATGCGGAGAAAAAGGGGTATTCCGGCACGGCAATCTTCACAAAGGAGGAGCCTGTCTCTGTTGCCTACGGCATGGGGATTGAGGAGCATGACCGGGAGGGCAGGGTGATTACTCTGGAGTTTGAGAAGTATTTTATGGTTACGGTGTATACCCCGAATGCCCAGAATGAGCTGAAGCGTCTGGACTATCGCATGGAGTGGGAGGATGCCTTTCGGGAGTATCTCATGGCGTTGGATGGGAAGAAGCCTGTCATCGTATGCGGGGACATGAATGTGGCCCACAGGGAGATTGATCTGAAGAATCCCAAGACGAACCAGAAGAATGCGGGATTTACGCCTCAGGAGCGGGAGAAGATGACTGCGCTGCTGGACAGCGGCTTTGTGGATACCTTTCGGTATTTTTACCCGGATCAGGAGGGGATTTACTCCTGGTGGTCTTACCGCTTCTCGGCCAGGGCGAAAAATGCGGGGTGGCGCATTGATTATTTTCTCGTGTCAGAGAGGCTGAAGGACAAATTGAAATCTGCGGCCATTCACACGGAGGTGATGGGGTCGGATCACTGTCCCGTGGAACTGGAAGTGGAGTGGTAGCGAGGGATGAATTGCATAAAATAGCAGTAGGTAATTGCGAAACAAGTTCGCAATTTTGATTCCAGCAGGGTAAAAATCCGGT
>CASGVX010000135.1 GCA_949346185.1 uncultured Lachnospiraceae bacterium | reverse complement strand
CCCTCCGGCAAATCCGGCACCATATCCAGCCCGGTACTGTCAAAAGCCGACTCCATATCCTTAATGTGAGAGGAAAGCCTCACCTCCTTCAGATTAGCACAGGCCACGAACATCTTGGTGATATCCACCATCCTGCAATCCTCCGCAAATTCTACCCGGCGAATTTCCTCTCTGGCATTGAAAAAATACTGGTCATCTTCCTGCAAACGGTCGCCCTCCCCGCTGATGGTCAAGGTGCCGTTCCTCAGCACATACTCTATCTTCTCGTAATTTTCGCACACCATACTCCCCTGCTCCGGCATCTCTTCTTCCTGAGCCGTCACAGGCACGCTTCCAGCGATTCCCCACAGCATCACCAAGATGCCGACAATGATCCACTTCTTTTTATCTACACTCATACTGCGAGCCTCCTATCCCTATGCAATATCCTTGCAGTTCTCTTTTTGTCACGAACTATGGCCGCCGCTCATATGCTTGGCTTTACTTTTACAGTAAAATGGAAAAGGGCAAAATATAGATTTTGCCCTTTTATTCCACATTGTTTCTCTTCTGATGCCTATGCCATAAACGCCTTCACCTTTGCATAAATGCCCTCTGCATCCAATCCATACTTCTTAATCAGCTCCACTGCCGGCCCAGACTCGCCAAAGGTATCATTCACGCCAATTTTCAGCACCTGGGTAGGTGCTTTTTCCGCCAAGCAGTCGCACACTGCGCTTCCCAGACCGCCGATGACAGAATGCTCCTCCACAGTCACCACCTTGCCAGTCTCCTTTGCCGCAGCAACGATCAAATCCTCATCCAAAGGCTTAATGGTATGAATATTGATTACCTTCGCATCAATTCCATCAGCCGACAGCTTCTCAGCAGCCGCCAAGGTCTCGCCCACTTCCAAGCCGGTTGCCATCAAGGTGACATCCTTGCCCTCTCTCAGGGTAACGCCCTTTCCAATCTCAAACTTGTAATCAGGCTTGTCATTAATCACCGGCACTGCCAGTCTCCCGAAGCGGATATACACCGGACCCTGATGATCCAAAGCCGCCTTCACCGCCGCCTTCGCTTCCACGTCATCAGATGGGTTCATCACCACCATGCCGGGAATGGTGCGCATCAGCGCCAAATCCTCGCAGCACTGGTGGGTGGCTCCATCCTCTCCTACGGAAATGCCCGCATGGGTAGCGCCAATCTTAACATTCAGCTTCGGATACCCCACGGAATTGCGCACCTGCTCAAAAGCGCGCCCTGCCGCAAACATTGCGAAGGAACTCACAAAGGGAATCTTTCCTGCAGTGGCAAGTCCCGCCGCAATTCCTACCATATTGCTCTCCGCAATGCCGCAATCTATATGTCTGTCCGGATAGGCTTTCTTAAATATGCCTGTCTTTGTCGCCGCCGCCAGATCCGCATCCAGCACAACCAAATCCGGATAATCCCCGGCAAGTTCTGCTAAAGCGTTGCCATAACTCTCTCTCGTAGCAATTTTCTTTACATCTGCCATATCAACTCTCCATTCTTGCTGTACCCGCACATTCTGCGAACAGCCCCCTGCCCTCTGCGCAAGCACAATATTTGTATAACAATCCAGCTCGTCTTATAAACTTTCTCCTATCTTTTCCAAGTCTGCCATCGCCTGGGCGTACTGCTCATCGTTGGGCGCTGAGCCATGCCAGCTTGCCTGATTCTCCATAAAGGATACGCCCTTTCCCTTGACGCTCTTTGCCACGATGGCGGTAGGCTGTCCCTTGGTCTCTCTCGCCTTTTGGAAAGCCGCCTCAATCTGGTCAAAGTCATGGGCGTCAATCTCGATCACATTGAAATTGAATGCCTTGAACTTGTCTGCAATAGGATAAGGAGAACATACATCCTCGATGTTTCCATCAATCTGAAGCCCATTGTTATCCACGATAAATACCAGATTATCCAGTTTTCTCGCCCCGGCAAACATGGCGGCCTCCCAGACCTGCCCTTCCTGGATCTCTCCGTCTCCAAAGAGACAGTATACCCGGTAATCTTTCTCGTCTAATTTCCCGGCCAGAGCCATGCCCACTGCCGCAGAACCGCCCTGTCCCAGAGAGCCGCTGGACATATCCACCCCGGGAATATGCTTCATGTCAGGATGCCCCTGCAGATAAGAACCCACATGACGCAGGGTAGTCAAGTCCTCCACCGGGAAAAAGCCCCTTTGCGCCAGCGTGGAATAATATCCCGGAGCAATATGTCCTTTGGAAAGCACGAAGCGATCCCTGTCTGCCTTCTTCGGGTCTTTGGGGTCAATATTCATCTCCTCGAAAAAGAGGTATGTCAAAATGTCTGCTGCGGACAGAGAGCCGCCGGGATGGCCGGACTTTGCACTATGCACAGCCGTCACAATCCCCTTGCGCACTTCATTCGCAGTTTTCTTCAACGCTAAAGTATCCATGTTCATTTCCTTTCTAAATTTAGATTGCTGTTCGCCGCAGTGTCTATGTCATTACTCGCCAAAGACAGCGATATAATCCTTCTGGAACTTCTCAATGCCCTGCTCCGTCAGCGGATGCTTCGTCATCTGCTCGATGACATTATAGGGAACTGTTGCAATGTCAGCCCCTGCCAATGCGCAGTCCGTTACATGAATCGGATTGCGGATGCTGGCCGCAATGATCTCCGTGCTGATGTCCGGATAATTTGCAAAAATAGCCGCAATAGACTCAATCAAGTCGATGCCCGGCATGGAGATGTCATCCAGCCGTCCCAAGAATGGAGACACATATGCAGCGCCTGCCTTTGCCGCCAGAAGCGCCTGATTTGCGCTAAAAATCAAAGTCACATTACACTTGATTCCCTCGCTGGAAAGAACTTTCGTAGCCTTCAAGCCCTCTACCGTCATGGGAATCTTAACGACCATATTCGGATGCAGCTTGGCAATCTCGCGCCCCTCTGCAATCATCCCCTCTGCGTCTACCGTAGTAGCCTTTACCTCGCCGCTGATGGGGCCGTCCACGATGGATGCGATTTCCTGCAGGATTTCCTCCTGACTCTTTCCGCCCTCTTTCGCAATCAAGGATGGGTTGGTGGTAACGCCGCAAATCACGCCCATGTCATTTGCCTTCCGAATGTCCTCAATCTTTCCTGTGTCAACGAATAGCTTCATAAATGTAATCCTCCTTCAAATTTAATATTACCTTGAATAGCAACAATTCCATTCATAACTCTGCAAAAGCCCTTTTTCGGGACTTCCGCCCTTCAATATGCGCCTTCTTTCATTATACATCTTTTCACTCCCCCGGTCAACGAATTACCGGAACCAGAAGTCTTTAAAATCCCTTTTGCATACCCTGTAGGGGCGGGTCTGGGTAGCGTATTCCCGAATCAGTCTTCCCGTGGTATCTGCCTCCTTGAAAGACTTGGCATCGCTGTGGCAATAAATATACTGGCTGCCATTTAAAATATAATTTCCATCCTTCTGATTCCCCTCTACCCTATTCTTTATCTTCAACTGGTAAGTGTTCGTCGTCTCGTCCACGCGGAAGGACAGATAATAGGAACTGCCATCCCCCTTGGCTCCCATGCCCGCATTGTTGCTGAACATGGTCAAATCATACTGCCCCTCTGCCGACCGCTTTCTATACCCGAGCGCCTCCTGGCCATACTGGGACATAAACGGATCCGGCACCACCGGCTTTTTGAGAATGTTCCTCACCGCCGGGGTGGCTGTGGGCTCTGATTCCTCCTCCTGCGACGCCTTCGTCAGCACCTTTTTCTGGAGATTCTTATAGCCATCATAAATCTTCTTGTCAGCAATAATATAATTCACTTTGGGAAGAAGGCTTCCCACATTGCTTACATGAAAGATGCTGGACAGCTTCCTAGAACTCAGCAACAGCTTGTTGGTTCCCGTCACCTGAATGGAATTTAAATCAATCCAGTTCACGCTCTTCTTCTTTGCCTGTTTTGACGATTTCCGATAAACGCTCTTAAGCACATCCTCCATGTCCAGCACCTGAGAAACCTTCCCTGTCTCCAGCTCCATCTGCAGCACCTTGCTCCTAGGGCTTGCACCCTTCTGGTTCGCCGTGGCAATGGCATAGATGTTGCCGTATCCGTCATAGGCAAACTCCCCCGCCTGGTCATAGCCATTGATGGCAATGGCTTTCGTCACTTGGCCTAGGGAATTGATTTGCACCATCTGGTTGGGAGACGTGGCATAGGTCAGGGTGTCATAAATTTGCTCCATATTCCGCCCTATGTAGTGATTCGTGGGAATCTCCCCCCGCAGCACGCCGGAATTGTCATAGAGCAAAATGGCCGTCTGCCTGATTTTTCCCACCTTCTTCCCCTCCTGAAACACGGTAAACAGCCCATTGGAAATGGTCTTCTTGCTCACGCCCTTCTTGCTTGCCAGACGGTTTGGCGCCCCCGCCGGGCTTGCGGGAATGTCGATAGAAAAGGTCTTCGTCTCAGAAAGCTCGTCATCCTGATTGAATAATTTCAAATGAATATAGTTGGTCTGTCCCGGAACCAGCCCCACCAGCTGATATTCATGTTCCTTCGTCACCTTCCCTGCATTCTTGGCATAGGCAGTTCTGGTAAAGTCCGAAATGGACGCATCCCTTACAGAAATAGTATATCTTACATAGCAATTGCCCTTTGTCTCAAAATACACGTACATGGAGTTTCTGTTGGTGCCATAGGGATTATACGCCCAAAGCGCATCCTCCGTGGTAAATGCCTTATTTTTCTTAATTGCCGTGAGATTTTCCTCCACGGAAGCAGACTTGGGGACAGAATAGATTTCATCCACGGAAGAGAAATCGGTGGTCACCACGTTCTTCTCGCTGCCAGACAGACGAAGCGGAATGATATCCACCTCTTTAATCTGATCCAAGACTTTTCCCTTCTGCTCTTCCTGAAGATCCCGCTCCTCCTTCAGCAGGGCCTGCTCCTTCTCCTCAATCTCCTTGGACATACGATTCATTTTCCACAAAAAAGCGCCAGTGCCCGCCAAAAGCACCACCAGCGTAATGATAATAACTCGCAACTTCTTCTTCATAACCACACCTCATTTTTGCGTATCTGCTTGGAAACTGTCAGAAAACTTCAAATTGCAATGTAGTCTTCTACAGTTCTTTCTTCCCCACCAGAATCATCAATTTTTGATAAAGTTCCGGAAATTCCCTCTTCATTCGCAAGGGCTTCATTTCCCGATCCAGAAAGCAATGCCCCGTCTTTCCCCTAGTGCACAGTTCCTGAGTGCCCTCTCGATATATTTCATAAGAAACTTCCAGCTTGACTCCATGATATTTGGCAAAGCAACTCTCAATCCGAATATTGTCGTCATACCGCAAGGGCTTCACATACTCGCATTCCACAAAGGTCACGGGAATGATAATTCCCATCTCCTCGATATTCCTATAGGACAAGCCGCACCGGGACATCAAATCAAGCCTGGCTTCCTCGAAAAACCGAATGTAATTGGAGTGATGGACAATACCCATGCAGTCCGTCTCATAATAATTGACTTTCCTTCGGTATGTCACCGTACCATTTTCCATTTTACCACATCCTCCTCTTTATTTCTATAGAAAGTATATCACAAGAAAGAAATGATTCCCAGCATTATTTCATTGACACTTCCCTTCGGATATGATAGATTATATATGTTGGCAAAAAAATGTCATTTGACAACAGAATATATTTTTAGGAGGCAGTACAATGAAAGGAACAGTGAAATGGTTTAATGCCAAAAAGGGATTCGGCTTTATCTCAGACGAAACAGGAAAAGATGTATTCGTACACTTCTCCGCTCTTCAGATGGACGGGTTCAAGGTTCTCGACGAGGGTGAAGAAGTAGAATTCGACGTTGTAAACGGCGAAAAAGGGCCTCAGGCATCAAACGTAGTAAGAATCGGCTAATTTTGCACAGTTATAATCAAGAATCATTCAACATTTTTATAGATAAGTGTTTTAATGATACTATTCCATGTGTTCCTACAAGTTCGCAGATAGTT
>CASGVX010000134.1 GCA_949346185.1 uncultured Lachnospiraceae bacterium | reverse complement strand
ATGGTATCTTTGGGCAGGAGGATATTCGTCAGGGGGCGGCTGAATTGAAGAATCTGCTGGAGGGTTACTCATGAGAATGGAGAATGAGAAAAGAATGATGACGGGTGCCATATTTGATGTGGATGGCGTGTTGCTGGATTCCATGAATGTATGGGGGGAGATAGATGCCCAGTACCTGATTCGGCAGGGAAAGACTCCGGATGCGGATTTGTCCAAAGTGCTATTTGCCATGCATATGACGGAGTCTGTGGAGTATCTTCGGAATAAATATGAGCTGCCGGGGAGCTGCGAGGAGATCTTAGGTCAGATTGTGGAGATGATGGAGGAGTATTACACCCATATCATTCAGCCCAAGGAGGGAACTGTGGAACTGCTGAAAGCCTTGAAAGAGAGGGAGATTCCAGTGACGGTGGCTACTGCCGGTGATCGGGGGCTTGCTAGGGCAGGATTAGAGAGCGGAGGCCTGATGCCCTATATTGACGCAGTGTTTACCTGCGAGGATGTGGGCCAGGGAAAGGAGAGCCCCGCCGTATATCTTGCGGCCTTGGAGAGCATGGGCACGGATCTGGCCAGCACTTGGGTATTTGAGGATTCCCTTCATGGCATTCTCACCGCCGGGAGGGCGGGATTCCCCACAGTGGGTGTATATGATCAGGCCAGCGAGGGGAATCATGGAAGAATAAAAGAGAATTGTACATACTATCTAGAAGATTTTGGGGCGTGGGAGGATTTTTTGAAGGAGGCGACAAAATGGCAGGGATGAGGACGGCTCTTTCCATCGCAGGGAGTGATTCCAGCGGCGGGGCGGGGATTCAGGCAGATATTAAGACAATGATGGCGAACGGGGTGTATGCCATGAGCGCTATCACGGCTTTGACGGCGCAGAATACCATGGGGGTGGAGGCGATTATGGAGGCCACGCCCGAATTTCTGGGAAAGGAGCTGGACTGCGTTTTCCGGGATATCTTTCCCGATGCCATCAAAGTGGGCATGGTTTCCAGCAGCGGGCTGATTCAGGTGATTGAGGAGAAAATCAGGGCGCATCATGGGAAGAATCTGGTGGTGGACCCGGTGATGGTGGCGACCAGCGGTTCCAGACTGCTAGAGGAGGGAGCCATCGGGCAGTTGGAGAAACTTTTTCCGCTGGCGAGGCTCATTACGCCGAATATTCCCGAGGCGGAACTGCTCTTAGGAGAGAGGATTGCCGGAAGGAAGGACATGGAGCGGGCGGGAGAACTCTTGGGGAAAAAGTATGGGTGCGGCGTGCTGGTAAAGGGAGGCCATGCTCTGGAGGATGCCAATGACTTTCTCTGGGAGAAAGGGCAGGGGATGTGGTTTCAGGGAGAGAGGATAGACAATCCTAATACCCATGGTACCGGCTGCACCCTTTCCAGTGCCATAGCGTCAAATTTGGCAAAGGGAAAATCCTTGTCCCAAGCGGTGGCGGAGGCCAAGCGGTATCTGTCCCAGGTATTGGGAGCCATGCTGGATTTGGGCAGGGGGAGCGGCCCTATGAACCATGGGGCTGTCATTTATGGAGATTAGGTGATGAATGGCGGGGGTGAGTGGCTGAACAATGAAACAAGTGAATATGTCAGCTGCTTCATATTCGTTGTGCCAGGGAGTTGTTATTCCCGGCTGTTCAGAATTTGTTCACAATTATGTGGTATACTGTCTTCTGCCAAGATGATGGCATGGAGAGATGGGGAGGCGACAAGTGTTTGGATATGTGCAGCTGCGCAAGCCGGAACTGAAGATAAAGGACTACGAAGCATATCATGGCTTTTATTGCGGTCTGTGCTATGTGCTGAGAAAGAAATATGGCTTTTTGGGACAGATGACTTTGACGTACGATATGACTTTTCTGGTGATTCTGCTGTCTTCCGTCTATCCTGTGCCATTGGAGAGGAAGAGGATGCGCTGCGTCGCCCATCCGGGGAAGAAGCATTTGCGCCTGTATAATGAAATGACAGAATATGCTGCCCATATGAATATGATTCTTTCCTATTATCACTGGAAGGATGACCGGGAGGATGAGGCATCCGGGAAAGCATGGCTGGGAATCAAACTATACCGGGGAAAGAAAACCCGGGCGGCTAAGGAGTATCAGGAGCAGGAGGCAGGTATGGCCGCTGCCTTGGAGCGATTGTCGGAACTGGAGCGACAGGGGGAGACGGATCTCTTTCGGCTGGCGGATTGTTTCGGCGAATTGATGAAGGTGCTCTTCTGTTATAGGAAGGATGCATTCACAGATTATTTTGGGGAGATAGGGTATCATCTGGGGAGGTTTATCTATGTGATGGATGCGGTGGATGATTTGGAGGAGGATGAGCGGAAGGGGCGATTCAACCCTCTTGTGCATCACAGGGAGCGACCGGATTTCATGCAGTGGGTGGCGGATATCCTGCTGGACGAGATGTCGGCGGCTGGGGCGGCCTACCAGAAGTTGCCATGTGTTGAATATTCTGATATATTAGGGAATATACTCTATGCGGGAGTTTGGAATAAATTCGATGAAATTGCACAGGGACAGGAGAAGAAGGAGGAATAAATGGCAGATCCATATCAGGTGCTGGGGGTTTCGCCCAGCGCCTCAGACGATGAAGTAAAGAAAGCGTACCGAGAGCTTAGCAGGAAGTATCATCCCGACACGTATGCGGACAATCCTCTGTCAGATTTGGCGGAGGAGAAGTTTAAGGAGGTGCAGGAGGCGTACCGGCAGATTATGGACATGCGGGCCGGCAATGGCTACCAGCAGGAAACCCAGGGATATGGTACCGGGCAGAATTATGGCGGAAATCAGGCTTATGGGCGAGGGTATGGCCAGAATGGCAATGCAAATCGGCAGCAGTATCAGTATTATGGTAGCGGCTATGGCAGGAATCCCTATGATAGGAATGGCGCTGGCGGGGGATGCACGGGCAATCTCTGCTGTGATTTATTTCTGGCGGATACCTGCTGCGAGTGCATGGGAGGTGATTTGTGCGGATGCATCTAAAATCTAGGGAAATTGCTTTCGCCGGATTGATGATGGCATTGGGCGTGGTGCTGATCCTGCTGGGTGGCTACATTGGCACTGCCACCCTGTTTTTTTTGGCTGCATCGGCTTTTCTGGCCGGAGTGATGGAGAGGAATTTTTCCCTAGGGATGGGGGCGCTTTATCTGGCGGGGGCTGGCCTGCTGGGATTTTTCCTTTCTCCTAGGAAACTGCATGTGGCTACCTTTGCGGCCATGGGAATTTACGTGCTGGTGGCAGAGTGGTTTGAAAAGAGATGTTTTTCAGACAAAAAGCCCATAAGCCCTGTCCTGGCGTGGGCAGTGAAATTTCTCGTCTATCAGTTTTTGCTGGCAGTGGCTCTCGGGGCAATGGAGGGATTGATGGGAATAGACCAGATTCTGACGGGAGGTATTTTCGACTCATTATCCCAAAAATCTGGCGTGTTGTCATACTTGGTTCTAATCCTGATGGCAGAGATTCTCTGGCTGGTGTTTGACAGGGCCTATCTTTTTTTTCGCAGGACATATGGAAATATTTTTCACATACCCCAATGATTTCTGCTACATGCAGCGAGGTGGTGGCTGGAATTGCAGTGGCGGGTTTGCGGGGGAGGTTTTTGGATGATTGGGAGCGTGTTAGATTGAGGGAATATGAAAAGATTATCGAGAAATGAGGAACAATATTTTTTGTCAGTGGTGCATCAGGTAGCAGGGCATTCCCGGCTGGTTCAGAGCAAGGCTTTTTGCCAGCATGGCAGCACCAGCGTATATGCCCACTCTCTGAAGGTAGCCCATGCCAGTTTCAGGGCGGCAGTGTGCTGGGGGCTTCCGGTGCATCGCCGGGAACTGATTCGGGGAGCTCTGCTCCATGATTATTTTCTATATGACTGGCATGACGGGGAGCATCATCACAGGCGGCCCCATGGATTTTTCCATGCAGATGCCGCATGGCGAAATGCCAGGAAGGATTTTTCCCTGACAAGGCGAGAGGAGAATATCATCAGGAGGCATATGTTTCCGCTGACGCCGATTCCGCCAAGGTATTTGGAGGCATGGCTGGTGTGCGGGGTGGATAAGATCGTCTCTCTGGCAGAGACCGTTCAGAGACGTGAATAGTAACAATACGAACGGCTTGACGCAGAATTTTTGCTACGCTAGTATAGACGAAGCGGAATATTCGTGCTATAATTATCTAATATTGGGTAAAAATGATTACCAGTGAATGAGGAGGAAACAAAATATGAGTACATTTGACGACGCTAATGTGGATAAGGATTTGCTGAGCCAGATTTTTGCTGATGAGGGTGACGATACAGAGACAGATGCCTTATTGGATGAAATGTTAAAGGAAGTGGAGGGGGAGGCTGGCAAGGAGGCGGATGCCCAGATCGACGAGGTGAAGGCAGAGGATGCTACTCCGGTGCAGATGGAACTGCCAGTGGAAGAACCTGCGGAGGAGGCTCCGGCAGAGGAAGAGCCGGAACAGGCTCCCAAGAAGCGGCCGAAGGCAGAGGTGGAGATGCGTCCAGTAGAGTTTGCGGCAAATTCTGACGATGATCCGGTCAGGAAGGAAGCGTCAGAGCAGATGGATGCGGAGCGCAATAGCGGCACGGTGACTACGATTACCAGCGGAACCACGATTCGCGGCGGTATTTCCTCAGACGGTTCACTGGAAGTAATGGGTGTCATTACTGGTGATGTGGAGTGCCAGGGCAAGGTATCTATCATCGGAAAAGTATCCGGCAACGTCATTGCCTCTGAAATCTATGTGAGCACCCAGAGACTGGAGGGTGGCTTGAGTTCCGAGGGGCCTGTGAAAATCGGCGTGGGCACCATTATCTTGGGTGACGTGGATGCCACATCCGCTTATATTGCCGGCGCGGTGAAGGGAGACATTGACGTGAATGGCCATGTAGTGGTGGATTCTACTGCCATTATCCAAGGAAATATCAAGGCGAAATCTATTCAGGTGAATAACGGTGCCGTGGTGGATGGATACTGCTCCCTCAACTATGCCGGCGTGGACTTGGATGGTTTTTTTGAGCAGAGATAGTTCGGGTGCATGGCATGCTGAACGGTTTTTCATGAATTGTCGTGCCAGCGAAGCTGGCGCATTCAGAAGTGATGCAATAGGATGGCTCTGATTTCGGGAAGCCTTTTGCGTGATTGCTTTCTGAGAGTTTGGCTGCAGTGGCAGCGATGGGAGAGACGCTATGGCGAAATATAGACGGATACTGTTGAAACTTAGCGGGGAAGCCCTTGCGGGGGATAAAAAGACCGGATTTGACGAGGGTACCTGCCTGGAAGTGGCCAGACAGGTAAAGCAGCTGGTGGAAGACGGCATGGAAGTGGGGGTTGTGACAGGAGGCGGCAATTTCTGGCGGGGGCGAAGCAGCGAGAATATTGACCGAACCAAGGCAGATCAAATCGGGATGCTCGCCACTGTGATGAACTGCATTTACGTGTCGGAGATTTTCCGCAGCGCAGGGATTGGCACGGAAGTGCTGACGCCCTTTGTCTGCGGCTCCATGACGAAGTTGTTTTCAAAGGACGCTGCGCTGGAAGCCCTGTCTCAGGGCAAGGTAGTATTTTTTGCGGGGGGCACGGGGCATCCCTATTTCTCTACGGATACCGGAGCCGTGCTGCGAGCCATAGAGATTGAGGCGGATGTGATTCTGTCTGGAAAGTCCATCGACGGCGTGTACGATTCTGACCCGGCGATCAATCCTCAGGCGAAGAAATATGATGAGATTAGCATAGACGATGTAATCGACCAGAGATTGGGAGTCATTGACTTGGCATCTGCGGTCTTGTGTGCGGAAAATCATATGCCGATGATGATATTTGGGCTGAATGAGCGAGAAAGCATTGTAAATACGGCAAAGGGAATAACTCAGGGGACTTTGGTGACTGCACGGTGACAAGGCATCAGGATTCCCGGTGAATACCGCTATCCGGCGGGTAAGCTTGAGCAGTGGCTTATATAATATTTTTGGAAGCGGGGAAATATATGTCACATGGCGAACAATGTTCGCTTTGCAATATTGTGCCTGCGCATTCAAGTTAGGGATTGTTAAAAAATAACTTTGCATTTTGCGTAAGTTGGAATTTTCATCTGCAAGGCGGAGGAGGAAGTCGTAGCGGGCTACGGCGACTG
>CASGVX010000133.1 GCA_949346185.1 uncultured Lachnospiraceae bacterium | reverse complement strand
CCTACAGAAACCTGCATGGTAACTTCCTTTCCGTCTACCACGCCGCCGGGCCCTACTGCGACCACCTCCGCCTGCTGCGGCTTTTCCTGAGCATTTCCAGGCAATACGATACCAGATTTGGTAGTTTCTTCTGCTTCCAGCTGCTTCAATACAACTCTGTCTGCTAATGGTGATAATTTCATAACAAATGCCTCCTTTTCTTGTTTGTTAGCACTCATTCTTTCCGAGTGCTAACCATAAACATAATATATTTCATTTGTCTTATTTTAGCAATGCAACTTCTGGTGTAAAAATCTGGAAAAACCCATTACATTATTACTTTCCTTATTTTTTCTCTTTTATTCTCACTTTTTCTAATATTTAGTATTTTTTTCCTTTCACAAGGATTTCCTGCCGGATTATCTGAAGAAATCACGCTCGCATTACAAGCCAATGCATGGGAGATTGCAACAGAGAAACCTTCCAATCCTCCAAAATGTCAAAAGGGACACTTCCATATGTGAAGTATCCCTTGGCATGCCTTCTGTTTTCTTGCCCGTTTCTATTATTTGCCCATTTCCTTGTTCAGCATTTCCTTGATATCCCTAGCCTTATTCTTAATCCGCTCATTCGCCGCCCGAGAAGTCAGAACTCTGGAAACCCATCGGCTGGATTCCTCATATTTCCCAATCCTTCTCGCCAAATCAGCGATGAGATAGGTGACAGTGATCTCATCCATGCCGCACATAGGGAACGACTCCTTGGAAAAGGCCGCCATAAACCCATCATAGGCATTGGAGAGCAATTCCGTCTCTTCCTTCTTTAATTCCGCGATCACCTTGTCATAATCCGGCGTATCCTTCGGCAGAGTCTCCGCCTTGCCCCGGCACAGCCATGCCATCTTCAGGCAGGTGTACGCCTTCTCGCTGGGCTTCGCCTTCTTGACCACCGTATTCGCCAGAGCCAGCTGGTGTCTGGCAATGGCATCATCATAGGTATAAATATTCCCTGAATTTGAAAGGCCGCTGAAATTCTTGGAAATATTCTCCCGAATCATCTTTGCCTGAGCCGGCATCATAAACTTGAAGAATCTGCTCAGCGCAGCATAACCGCATTTCGGGCAAACCAGCACGTCATATTTCAGCGAATCAACCAGTTGGTACTTTGGACGCAAATCCGTATCCGCCGACAACAGCTTTACCTTTCCAGTGCGCACCATCTTTGAGTGAAATTCTTCATCGCATACAGGGCAGACAAAAGATTTATCAAAAAGCAAATCCTCCTCTGTAACCTTTGGCTCTGCAGCTGCGGTCTCTCCTTCTTCTTTTTTGTGTTCTTCTTCAAACACATCCATCTTCTCTAGTTTTCCCAATCCAAATTGGTCTAACCCAGAAAATAAACTCATAAGTATTCCCCCTTACTTTGGTCGATATGAACTCTTCATAGAAACAATTCTATTAAAAACCAGGTGTTCCTTATTGGAATCCTTAGTGTCCACCACAAAATATCCCTGCCGCACGAACTGGAAACTATCTCCCGGCTCAGCCTCGGCAAGTTCCGGTTCCACATAACTACTTTCCAGCACCCTCAGCGAATCTGGATTCAGATTGATGGTGCCATCTTCATTATACACTCCTTTTTCCTCATCTACAATATTTTCATAGAGACGAATTTCAGCTTTTTGGGCAGTATCGGCGCAGACCCAGTGAATGGTTCCCTTCACCTTCCGCCCGCTGAAGCCAGAGCCGCTCTTGGTCTCCGGGTCGTAAGTGCAGTGCACCTCCGTCACATTGCCCGCCTCGTCCGTTACATAATCCGTGCAGGTTACGAAATAGGCATTCATCAGCCGCACCTCGTTCCCCGGGTACAGCCGGAAATACTTCTTCGGCGGCTCAATCATGAAATCTTCCCTCTCAATATAGAGAACACGCCCGAAAGGCACCTTCCTAGTTCCCATCGCCTCATTTTCCTGATTGTTGGATACGTCCAGATACTCAATCTCATTCTCAGGATAGTTGGTAATTACCAGCTTGACGGGATTTAAAATCGCCATCATGCGGGGACGCTTCATCTTCAAATCTTCCCTGATGCAGTATTCCAGCATGGCGTAGTCAGAAGAGCTATTTGCCTTGGAAATCCCGGAAAGTTCTATAAACATCCTGATGGATTCCGGCGTAAATCCCCTCCTGCGCAAAGCCGCAATAGACACCAGCCTGGGGTCATCCCAGCCGTCCACAATGCCATCCTCCACCAATTTCTTGATGTACCGCTTTCCCGTCACCACGTTGGTGAGGTACAGCTTCGCAAATTCAATCTGCTTGGGGGGATGTTCAAACTCGCACTCCCTGACCACCCAGTCGTACAGGGGACGGTGATCCTCAAACTCCAAGGTGCACAGGGAATGGCTCACTCCCTCCACAGCATCCTCGATGGGGTGGGCAAAATCATACATGGGATAAATGCACCACTTGCTTCCTGTATTGTGATGCTCCATCCTAGCCACTCGGTATAGAACCGGATCCCTCATATTCATATTCGAGGAAGCCATATCGATTTTCGCTCGCAGCACCCGAGAACCGTCCTCAAACTCCCCGGCCCGCATCCTCTCGAAGAGATCTAGGTTCTCCTCTATAGATCTCTCCCGGTAGGGGCTGTTCTTCCCCGGCTCCTTCAGAGTGCCCCGGTATTCCCGCATCTCCTCCGCAGACAAGTCACACACGTATGCCTTTCCCTTCTGAATTAATTTTACAGCGCAATCATACATGGCATCAAAATAGTCAGAGGCATAAAATACCTTCTCCCTGTCCAATTCCCCGCAAATCCAGCGCACGTCCTCCATGATAGAATCCACGAACTCTGCCTTTTCCTTCGTGGGATTGGTATCGTCAAATCGGAGATGGAAATCCCCCCCGTACTCTTTTGCCAGTCCCGAATTCAACAAAATAGACCTAGCATGACCAATGTGCAGATATCCATTGGGCTCTGGCGGAAATCTGGTGACAATCCTTGCGTAGGTTCCTTCCTTCAAATCTTGGTCAATTACATTCTGAATGAAATGACGGGAAACCACCTCTGATTTCTCTGTGCGATCTTCGCATATATCACTCACTTTATGCTCCTCCTTCGGTGATGTCATTCTCACAACCGGCAAGAATGCCGCCTGCCATGGAATATTCTGTTGCCAATCTTAACAACAGTCCTCGTTCCATTTAACCAGTATTATACATACTAATATTTATCATACCACATTTTCATTAAATAGCAAAGCAAAAAAATACGCTGCAGCAATTTTTCTGCTCCAGCGTATGGTAAGCAAGTCAAAAATCCATTTTTAAACAAGAAGAAATCCTATTTAAACCGATGGCCGCCCAGGCGCATCTTCGCCCCCCTGAGCCTGACGCTAAAGAACTTATATTTCTTCATGCTCTTCACTCTGCCCTTGTATACAATCGTCTTTTGTCCAGACAAGGCCTTCTTCGCTGCGGAAATGCAAGACTTCCACTGGGAAGAGCGAATCTTTCCACGGTCGTACTGACGAAGCCTTTTCTTCAATGAACCATTGCGCACCGGAGAAAACTGACGCTTCTGGTAAATCACCTTCTTCACGGTGTTGGGAAACTTGCTGGAACGGACGCGGTTCATAATTACAATGCCCACTGCAAGCTTCCCCTGATAACTCTCCGATCCCGCCTCGCAGTTAATAATCGCCGCCATCAGTCGAAGTTCGGCCTTTGTATAGGACTTCTTGGCAGATTTCTTGGCAGCCTTTTTCACTTTCTTTCCCTTGGAAACTGTATTATTCTTCACATTGCTAGGCCGTGCCGTCACCCGAGGCGCCACTGCCGGCTGAGGCGATGCAGTCACCTGAGGCACCGATGTCGCTGCTGGAACATTCCCCAAATCCTTCTTTCCATCCTCAGCGGGCTGTGATGTCTGCTGCACAATCTGAATATTTGTACCGCCATCCTCCGTGGCAGCCGAAGCAGTATTTCCTGAAATGCCATACAAAACCGCACATGATATCATTAGCATTGCAAATTTTTTTAAGTTCATAAATATTTCCCATACCTTTCTATGACCTGCAACATGAAATGCGCGCAATAATATGCGCCATGCCTTAGGCACAAATTTGCAAAGCGAATCTTGTTCGCCTTTAGGAAAAATCATCTTCAAACTAACTCCAACCATCAAATTCATATTTAATGATTTTCTTAATTTTTCCTTAACATTTATGTAACAATTATAGCATAAATTTTTAATTTTTCAACCCCTAGATTAATATAAAATATTTACAAATATTTACATTTTCATTTTTTATATGGAATATGCACAAAAAATATGCATATATCCAAAATGATATATGCATATTCCACAATCCCGTTTCAAAGAATTGTTACAAAAATAATATTTTGATTCTTTTATCTATCTTCCCCTGAAATATTTATTAAAAACTTACAACAATTCTGTAATATATTGCTGCCGTGAATAGGAACTTATGAAAAAAGGGAACACATCACATCGCGGCAAAGCTCCCTGTAGGGAATCTCTCCCCCAAACAAATCCAAAGCGCTTCCCACGGTATAATCCACATGCCCCTTTCCCGCCGCCCCGATCCAGCGGATATCCTCCAGAGAATGAATGCCCCCTGCATAAGTGACTGGCAAGCCGTCATATGCCCCCAGCCTGCGCACCACCTCCCGCTCCACGCCGGATGCCTTGCCCTCCACATCCACCGCATGGATTAGAAATTCATCGCAGTACCTAGACAATTTTTCCAGAGTATCCCCGGTCATCGGCTCCGCTGTCACCTTTTGCCAGCGATCCGTCACAATATAATAATCCTCTCCCGCCCAACGGCAGCTCAAATCCAGTACGAGATGCTCCCGCCCAATCTGACGAGACAGAGTTTCCAGCCTATCATAGTCCACCCTGCCCTGACGAAACACATAGGATGTCACGATTACATGGGTGGCTCCCAAATCTAAAAAAAACTCTGCATTTTCCTGATGGATGCCGCCGCCAATCTGCAGCCCCCCCGGAAATGCCTCCAACGCCTTTCTGGCCTGAGCCACGTCTTCCTCGTAATACCTAGTCCCCTCTCTGTTCAGGATAATGATATGTCCCCCAGACAAGCCATCCCTTTTATATAAATTCGCATAAAACCCGCCATCATATTCCGACACGAAATTATCCTCTGCCAGATCGCCCGCATCCTGCAAACTCCCGCCCACGATCTGTTTCACCCTGCCATTGTGAATATCAATGCACGGCCTGAATCTCATAAAAATCCCCCATTCTGTCTCAGTCTGCGAACAAACCCTCTGTCCGTTGTTCAAAGAAAACTCCGCTCCCTATGGACAGCGCGAATCCTGCATAAATATCCTATCTTCTGGTAATTTTTTTTGCCAGCTGGCTATAAGTATCGCCTTTAGAGACATTGTACGTTCCAGCATTAATCCCGGAACTATATCCATGCTGTTCCAGATATTTGTCAAAATCCGCCGCGCTCTTGACCACGCCCAGACTCTGCAATTTCCTACTCACATCAGATGACATCTCACCCACATCGATGGTCAATTTCTTCTCCTCATCCCGAAGGCTTTTTTCCATCCGCTCTTTCTCTTTCTTCATATCAATATCCTTCTTGGAAGCTTTTGACGATGCAGCGGGCTTTTTGGTCGCCTTATTGGCGGCAGGGGAAGCCTTCGCCTTGGGCTCTGAAGTTTTCCCTGATGCCTGGGTGCTACGAGGTGCCTGAGTACTCTTTTGCCCATCCGTTCCCCTAGGTTCGGCAGTGCTCTTCCCTGCCGGAGATGCCTCTGGAGAATCCTCCGGCGAAGGGGATGCATCCCCACTTGACGCCAGCACCTTATCAGAATTCTGAGAGGCATACACCATCCCCAATTCCTTTGCCCGGGACTTCACATAGGAATCCGATGTGCGCATCAGAAAAGATATGCCCAGAATGGTCACTGCAAATAGCACGCCAATGCCAAACCCTCGAAAAAATGATTTTCTATCCATCTCTATTCTCTGCTCCTTCTCACCTATCTGGCGTTATATAGGTCTATGACAAACTTCACTTCCCCCTGGCCCAATGCCAGCATCTTGGAAATATCCAAAACAGAACGCCCTTTTTTATATAATGCGATAATCTCATCATTATGGTTGACCGGCCTTTCCTGCG
>CASGVX010000132.1 GCA_949346185.1 uncultured Lachnospiraceae bacterium | reverse complement strand
GGCGGGGCAAGCCGGGAGGGCGTGCTGGTGAAGGGCTCCAATTATCTGGAAACCCTTTCCCAGACAAAATACGTGGTGTTTGACAAGACGGGAACCATGACCCAGGGGGTCTTTGAGGTGGTGGGGATTCATCACAGCGAGTTGCGGGATGAGCAGTTGCTGGAATATGCGGCATTGGCAGAATGCCGGTCCAGCCATCCTATCAGCAAGAGCCTTAGAAAGGCTTACAGCGGGGAACTGGAGGAGAGCAGAGTCAGGGATGTGGAAGAGATAGGCGGCAACGGCGTGGTCGCCCGAGTGGACGATGTCACAGTGGCAGTGGGGAATGATAAACTGATGGAGCGGCTGGGCGTGTCCTGCGCTCCCTGCCATCAGGTGGGAACCATAGTGCATGTGGCTGTGGATGGCGATTATGCGGGACATATCCTCATTTCGGATATCTTGAAGCCTAGTGCCGGGGAGGCGGTGCGTGCTCTGAAAAAGGCGGGAGTGTCAAGAAATGTGATGCTTACCGGAGATGGGAAGAAAGTGGCGGATAAAGTGGCGGCAGAACTGGGGATTTCAGAAGTATACAGTGAACTTTTGCCGGCAGACAAGGTGGCGCAGGTAGAGAGGCTTCTGGAAGAGAAGCCGGAAAAAGCAAAACTTGCCTTTGTGGGAGATGGAATCAATGATGCTCCGGTGCTGTCCAGGGCGGATATAGGAATCGCCATGGGAGGACTGGGATCCGATGCGGCCATCGAGGCGGCGGACGTGGTGCTGATGGATGATGACCCGCTAAAGATTTCCAAGGCCATTAAGATTGCCAGAAAATGCATCCGCATCGTGTATCAGAATATTTATTTTGCTATTGGCATCAAAGTGATCTGTCTGCTCTTGGGAGCGGTGGGCATTGCCAATATGTGGATGGCTATTTTTGCAGATGTGGGGGTTATGGTGATTGCGGTATTGAATGCCATTCGGGCGCTTTTTGTGAAGAATTTGTAGACAAAGATGTCCATTTCCCGTAGAATGGATATGGATGGAATTGGGTGCTGCTTTTCATGGGGCGAAGGATGTTCGCTCTGCAAATATTGTGCCTGCGGCATGGCGCATTCTGCGCGCCTTTCGCATTGCAGGCGATAGAAAGGCATGGGGATGAACATGGCGCATAAGGATTTGGATTGCTGTGACACCGTAGAGGTTCACAGAGATTTGCTTGAGATAGTCAATCGGACGATGCCGGATGAGACGGAACTGTACGATTTGGCAGAACTTTTTAAAGTGTTTGGGGATTCTACCCGGATTCGCATACTCTTTGTGCTCTTTGAGGCGGAAGTCTGCGTGTGCGACATTGCCGAGGCGTTACATATGACCCAGTCGGCGATTTCTCATCAGCTAAGGATTTTGAAGCAAAGCAAGCTGGTGAAGAGCCGCAGGGAGGGAAAGTCGGTTTTTTATTCCCTGGCGGACGGCCATGTGCGCACGATGATTGCTCAGGGCAGAGAGCATTTGGAGGAGGATTGACATGACGGGAAAGAGAGCGGGAATTTTACAGAATAAGGGCTATCTGTATCTCACGGAGTTTTTTGCGGGAATGTCCGTGATGGCAGTAGAATTGGGTGCCAGCAGGCTGCTGGCGCCTTATTTTAGTTCCTCTCAGATTGTGTGGACCATTATCATAGGAACCATAATGATTGCCATGGCTCTGGGAAATATATATGGTGGCAGAAAGGCGGACAGGGATCCGGATCCGGGGCGGCTTTATGGGAGAATGCTTATTGCCGCCCTTTGGATTGCGGGGATTCCGGTGCTGGGGAAATATATTATCTTGGGGATTTCCGGCGTGCTGGTAGTGACGGTAAATCATAATTTACTCATCTGGGCAGCGTTTCTCGCCTGCATGGCGATATTTGTCTTTCCCTTGTTCTTGCTGGGAACGGTGACGCCCTCCTTGGCAAAGTATACTACGGAGAGCCTGGAGGACAATGGAAGGATCGTGGGTACGCTGGGAGCCTTTAACACGCTGGGGAGCATTATCGGGACCTTTGTCCCTACCTTTGTGACCATACCCGCGGTGGGGACGGCCATTACCTTTTTGATTTTCGGGGGGATTTTGCTCTTGCTTGCGGGGATTTATTTCATCTGCTCCCATACAGGCTTGCGGAAAATGGTGGTTTCGGGGTGTTTGTTCCTCCTTTGCTGCGTCTTTGGAGGCACTGGGAACTTTGCGTTCTGGGAGCAGGATTTAACCTATGAGGGAGAATCTGTCTACAATTATCTTCAGGTGAAGGAGGATGAGGAAAAGGTCATCCTGTCTACCAATGTACTCTTTGGCGTGCAGTCCGTGATGCGCAAGGATAAGGCTCTGTCTGGTCTGTATTATGACGTGGCCATGGCGGCTCCCTTTATGGCAGGAGTGCATGAGAAGGAGAAAGTAAAGATGCTGGTGCTGGGCATGGGAACGGGAACCTATGCAACCCAGTGCGAGAGATACTTTGATAATATGGAGATTGAGGGGGTGGAGATTGACGAGAAGATTACCGGCCTGTCAGAGAAGTATTTTGGAAGGCGGGCGGGGCAGGATGTCACTACTTATGATGGAAGGGCATACCTTCAGGCGGTGAATCGGAAATATGACGTGATCATGGTGGATGCCTATCGGGATATCACCATTCCCTTCCAGATGTCCTCGGTGGAATTTTTTGAGATGGTGAAGGAGCATTTGACGGAGGATGGAGTGATGATTGTGAATCTCAATATGAAGGGAGACAAGGAAGGGGATATCAATGCCTATCTGTCGGACACCATCGGCCGCGTGTTTCCTAATATTTATACGGCGGACGAGGAGGGGAGCACCAACCGGGAACTGTTTGCCTCGGCAAATAGCGGAATGTTGGAGAGGCTAGAGAAAAACAGGCGGCAGGAGAAAAGCGGGGAACTGGCGAAAATGATGGGGGAGGTTTCCCGTCGGCTGGTCAGGTATACCCCGGGAGAGTATGTCTTGACAGATGATCAGGCACCGGTGGAACTGCTGGGCATGGGGATGATTGATGATTTGATTATGAACGAGGTGTCCTTTTATCGGGAGATTATCAAGAAGGAGGGATTCCGGGGGCTGATGGAGAATTTTTGATGGTGGAGCCAGAAATTAGTGGAAATCTAGTAATAGTACGAAGGGAGAATGAAATGTACGAGGAGATTGTAGAGGAAATCATTGAAGGAAGACGACTGCATAAAGGAGAGGACGTTTCTTTTTTATTAACAGGAAATCTGGAGGAACTGAAGAGGGGCGCGAACCGCATCAGGGAGGCACTCTGTGGCAACAAGGTGGATCTGTGTACCATTATCAATGGAAGAGCAGGGAAATGCAGTGAGAATTGCAAATTTTGCGCCCAGTCGGTTCATCACAGCACTGGAGCCGAAGAATATGGATTTCTGGATGTGGAGAAGATTGTGGATGCCTGCCGGGAAAATGGGGAAAAAGGAGTCCGCCGATTTTCCATTGTCACGGCGGGGAGGACGCTGGGGGAGGGGGATTATGAAAAAGCAATGCAGGCATACAGGAAGATGCGGGAGGAGTGTCCCGAAATGAAGTTGTGCGCCTCCCATGGGCTCTTGACAGAGGAGCAGTTTCGGGGGCTGCGGGAGAGCGGCGTGTCTACCTATCATGCAAATATTGAGACTTCGGAGAAGTTTTTCCCACAGATTTGCACCACCCATACCTTTCAGGATAAACTGGCATGCATCCGGGCGGCAAAAAAGGCGGGGCTGCAGGTGTGCTCCGGGGGGATTATCGGGCTGGGCGAGAGTATGGAAGATAGGATGGATATGGCATTTGCGTTGTCGGAGCTAGGGATCGGGTCGATTCCTCTCAATGTCCTGCTGCCCATTGCCGGGACGCCGCTGGAGGATAAGAAAACTCTGTCCGAGGAGGAAATCCTGCGCACTGTCGCAATATTCCGTTTTATCAATCCAGCTGCCTATATCCGTCTGGCAGCTGGGCGCACCACCATGGAGGATAGCGGGAGGGCGGCCTTTCTGTCTGGGGCGAATGCCACCATTACCGGGGATATGCTTACCACTTCTGGAAATAATACTGCTCAGGACAGGGAAATGCTGGCGGGCATGGGCTTTGATTTGGCATAAAATACACTAGTGTACAGTACGCTTGCAAGCAGGCTTTGACGATAGGGTGTCTTTCCTCTTCGGTGCTTTGAATCGTAGCGTTCAGATACATAATATCGAATGTATTGAACGAATAATAAGATTAGGGATAGGAAATATGTTCTTCCAATCATTGACAAGGAAGAAGATTGTATTTCAATAATTTGTCAGAAGAGGAGGCAAAACAATGTGTACAGCAGCCACATATGTCACAAAGGATTTTTATTTTGGTCGCACCCTCGATTATGATTTTTCTTATGGGGATGAGGTGACGGTAACGCCTCGGAATTATCTCTTTCATTTTAGGGAGATGGGGAATATCTCCTCCCACTATGCCCTGATTGGCATGGCTCATGTGGAAGAGGATTATCCGTTGTACCACGATGCCGTCAATGAAAAGGGGCTGGGGATGGCGGGATTGAATTTCGTGGGCAATGCATGTTTCCATGCCAAGGCGGAGGGCAGAGACAATATTGCCCAGTTTGAATTGATTCCTTGGATTCTAGGTCAATGCGCCACGGTGGAGGAGGCGGAAAGGCTGATAAAGCGAATCAATCTTCTGGATATTTCTTTTAGCGAAGCGCTGCCTCTGGCCAGCCTTCACTGGATTATCTCGGATCGAGAGAGAGCCATCACGGTGGAATCTGTCAGGGATGGCATCAAAATATATGAAAATCCCGTGGGAATACTGACCAATAATCCCACCTTCGCTCAGCAGTTCTTTTCATTGAATCATTATATGAATCTGTCGCCTGGCTTGGCGGAGAACCGTTTTTCGTCGGAACTGAATCTGCAGCCCTATAGCCGGGGGATGGGGGCGCTTGGCCTACCCGGAGATCTATCTTCCCAGTCCCGCTTTGTGAGGGCAGCTTTTGTAAAGATGAATTCTATTTCTGGAACGGGAGAGAGGGAGAGCGTCAGTCAGTTCTTTCATATCTTGGGTTCTGTGGATCAGCAGAGAGGATGCTGCCAAGTGGAAAATGGAGGATATGAGATTACCATTTATACTTCCTGCTGCAATGCCACAAAGGGCATCTATTATTACACTTCTTATGACAATCATCAGATTACTGCGGTGCATATGCACAGGGAGCCTTTGGAGGGGAAGGAACTTGTGCGTTACCCTCGGCTGGAGCATGGGCAGATTTGGGAGCAGAATTAACATTTGATAAAGCATCTTTTCACATTGGCCTCGAATGGCAAGGGATCATGCAGATATATTTGCCCTTGACATATACCCCATAGGGGTATATGATGATAGGGAAATCTTTTTTAGTATCAAGTGATTGGCAAGAGATACATTCCCATGTGCCGGATGGAAAGGAGAAAGGGATGAAAGAACATGATTGTGCATCCTGCCATAAGACCAAGGAGCGCAGCGAGAAGGAATACAAGGATCTGATTCACCGTCTTAACAGAATAGAGGGACAGATTCGGGGAATCAAGGGGATGGTGGAGAGAGATGCCTACTGCACGGATATTCTCACCCAAGTGGCGGCGGCAAATGCCGCACTGAATAGTTTTAATAAGGTGCTTCTGGGCAACCATATCAAGACCTGCGTGATGGAAGATATCCGGCAGGGAAAGGAAGAGACGGTGGAAGAACTGGTGGAGGTTTTGCAGAAGCTGATGAAATAGAGGCGCGAAGTATCGACTGGCTGGACAATGCATGGCTGGAAGGGTGCTATTGCACCTGAGAAAAATGAAGAATCAGCGTGCTTTCTGGGGAATATATCAGATATAGGAGAGGAGGATTGGCGACATGGAGCAATATCGCATAACTGGCATGAGCTGTGCAGCCTGCAGCGCGAGGGTGGAAAAGGCAGTATCTCAGGTGGAGGGCGTGACCTCCTGTTCGGTCAGCCTGCTTACGAACTCCATGGGGGTGGAGGGGAGCGCATCTCCGGAAGCCATCGCAGAAGCGGTGGAAAAGGCAGGGTATGGCGCAGAGAAGAAGGAAAAGGGGGAGCATGGGCAGCATGGGCAGAGCGTTTCCCGGGAGGAGGGGGCATCTGCCTTGGAGGAC
>CASGVX010000131.1 GCA_949346185.1 uncultured Lachnospiraceae bacterium | reverse complement strand
GTCGGGAGAATTTGGGATGATGCGGTGGATGGAAATCAGGAAGAACTATACAATCTGCCATGGGAGCAGGTGGGGGCGATGGCTTGGTATTTCATTCCGGCGTTACTGTTTGCCGTCCTTGCCTTTTATTTGTATCAAAAGCGGGCATTGGAGCGGGTAGGAGATGTCTTGGCCTTTTCTTGGGGAAAGGCGGTATTTCATTTTGTGTTTTCGGTGTGCGGCAGTTATATATTTATTTTAATCATGCAGTTCTTTGCCCGCCAGTTGCTGATGCAGTATGATGCCACGTACCGCGCCCTGTTCTGGGAGGGAATGGGTTGCCTGCTCCTAGGATGCATCCTGTGCTTTTTCATCAGCAATATGGTGTTGCAGAAGACATTTCGCATCTGGAAAAAAATATCCTTTGTCCAGTTGGGCATATGCATTGTATTTGCGCTGGGGATGCTGGCAATTCTCAGATATGACTGCTATCACGGCAATCTGCCTGATGCAAAAGAGGTCAAGAGGCTGGAAATGAAGATAGACAATGGGGGAGAATATTCCACGGGTACGATTATTCTGGAGCGCAGGGAGGATATTGGAGGGATTCTGGAGGCGTTGCAGAAGATTTATGACAGGGCGGAGGATGTGCCTATGACAGAGTTTGGCTTGGAGAAGCATTATTCTTTTCATTTTGATTTGGGAGAGGAGAGGGATTTGGAGTTGGAGTTGGATTGCCTGGGGATGGATTATTTTTATAAGGAATATGAGAAGATTTCATCCGTGATTGATGTGCCAGAGACGATGATAGAAAAGATATTTACGAGGGACTATGATCAACTTGGAGATGATGAATTTTTGATTCGCATGGAAGATGAGTCGGAAGAGTTTTTGGATGAAAATGAGAAATGGAAGGAATTTAACAGGGTAGATTCTCATAAGAAAGAACTGATGCAGGCGCTTCAGGCAGATCTGGAGATGGGGGAGCATGCCTTTGGCACGATGTTCCAGGGAGACACGTCGGAGGAGGAAGGCCAATTCATACGGATAATATTGCGGCCTTGGGAAAATGGAAAGAAGGACAAATCCGGCAAAAGATATAGGCCATTTTATGGAAATGCAAGGATTGTTTTGAAGAGAGGTGGTTTTCCGAATTTTATGAAGGCATATAATGAATTTTGTTTAGATGTGGACAATTAGGCTGTCTTGCTGTAAGATGAAAGGAAAAAGGTGGCTGTTGCCAGTGGGCTGACACGCCAATTTGAGCGTGTCGGGTCATCGGCAGCCCAGAAAGAGAGGACAGGCTATGAGCATAAGGATTGGAATATTGGGATACGGCAATCTGGGACGGGGCGTGGAGTGCGCCATCCGGCAGAATGAAGACATGGAGCTGGCGGCGGTGTTCACCCGCAGGAATCCGGCTTCAGTGTCCATTCTTACGGAGGATGCCGCAGTGTGCAGCGTGGAAGATGCTCCAGAGTGGAAGGATAAGATTGACGTGATGATTTTGTGTGGCGGCAGCGCCACGGATTTGCCGGAACAGACCCCGGAGTATGTGAAATATTTCCACGTGGTTGACAGTTTCGATACCCATGCCAGGATTCCGGAGCATTATGCCAATGTGGATGCGGCGGCAAAGGAGCATTCCCATGTGGGCATCATTTCCGTGGGCTGGGATCCGGGCATGTTCTCTCTGAACCGCCTGTTTGGAAATGCCCTTCTGCCGGAGGGAAGGGATTATACATTCTGGGGAAAGGGCGTGAGCCAGGGGCATTCCGATGCCCTGCGCCGCATTGAGGGCGTCAGGGACGCAAAGCAGTATACCATTCCCGTGGAGAGTGCATTGGAGGCCGTGCGCTCTGGGAAGAATCCAGAGTTTTCCACTAGGGAAAAGCACACGAGGGAGTGCTTCGTAGTGCTGGAAGAGGGGGCGGACGAGGCAAAGATTGAGGAAGAAATTAAGACGATGCCTAATTATTTCGCAGACTATGATACCACGGTGCATTTTATCAGTGAGGAGGAACTGCAGGCCAACCATAGCGGCATTCCCCATGGTGGATTTGTGCTTCGCAGCGGGGTGACGGGAAAGGAGGGGGAGAATCGGCATCTGATAGAGTTTCGGCTGAAGCTGGATTCCAATCCGGAATTTACTTCCAGCGTGCTGATTGCCTATGCCAGGGCGGCTGATCGTCTGGCTCGGGAGGGTCAGAGTGGCTGCAGGACGGTGCTTGATGTTCCTCCAGCGTATTTGAGCCCTAAGAGTGGGGAGGAACTGCGGGCAGAACTGCTCTGACAAGATAAGATTGCCGTATTTGGACATGTTATCTCTGAAAATATGTACTAAGGCGTTGTGAAGATATTGCGTGAATAAAAGGATACCCCGCAATCCGTTGCGGGGTATCTGTCTTTTTCCGGAGAACTGCGGCAATCAGTTGCCGCCAGGACCATTCTGGCGCTCTCTGCGGTCCGTCTCGTTCACGTATTTGCTCCGGGAGGAATCCTGATCAGAACTGTCAGAGGCTCCCTGCACGCCCTGGGGGGCTTCCTGCTTTGCTCCTGATCTGTGGCAATTACTGCTGCGCGTGATTTCTTTCATGATATTGCATCCTTTCTGTTGATGATTTTTTGCTATGTCATAGAGTGTGCCCCGGGGAGGGATTTTTATTCAGGGATTTGTTTCAAGGGAGGAAATGCAATGCAAGAGAGTAGGCTTTTTAAAATCGTATATTATCTTCTGGATCATGGCCATGCCACAGCGCCGTAGCTGGCAGAAAGGTTCGAAGTCTCCGTCAGGACGATTTATCGGGATGTGGATGCCCTGAGCGAGGCGGGCATTCCCATATATGCGGAAACAGGAAGGAATGGCGGGATTCTTTCATATTCTGTCAGATCACTGGCTGGAGGTGGATTTTTCAAGATGGGGGGAGGAAAGCGTGATGGTGAGAGGTTTGCATTGTTAAAGTATGCGGTGATACATCATCAGAAGGTGAAGATTCTCTATGCGGGAGTTTCCGGAGCATGTGGCGAGAGGGTGCTTTTAGTGCTGGTTGAAATGGAACGAAGATGCATTCCGGCGGATTGAAATATGCTGCTTGCAGCATTCCGCCGGAGGCGGAGAATCTCCCAGAGCAAAATTCTTTGTTCTCAATTTCTATGGAAAAAAAGGAGAAAAAAGGTTATAATAAAAAAGTAGGAAGTTGTAGAAAAGAATCTATGGAGGTGATTGATATGTTCGATGAAATCAGCAGGAGATTGAGAGAAGAAAGTAGCATTTCCATGAAAGAGATGATGGGAATTGTCAATGCAGTGATGCAGGTATATCCCATGATTATCTTGGCTAATTTGACAAAAAATACTTTTACCATGGTGCGAGATGAGGGGTTTTTGTATAGCGACCTTGCATTTTCAGGCTGCTATGATGATATGATAGAAGATGGGGTGCAGAATATCCATTCCAATTATCAAAAACTATTTCTGCGAT
This sequence comes from uncultured Lachnospiraceae bacterium, assembly GCA_949346185.1. Lineage (GTDB taxonomy): Bacteria > Bacillota > Clostridia > Lachnospirales > Lachnospiraceae > Butyribacter. Next base: position 2,810 of record CASGVX010000131.1, on the reverse strand, counting down.
GCTTTTCCCGAGAGAATTTATTGCGTAATTATGGGAATGGAAAGAATGAAGTATATGCGGAACTGTATCAGAAGGACAGGAAGGGAGAATACCACTGGGTATCTGTCCATGTGATTAAGATAGAGAATGAGATGGGGGATGTGATGCAAATCTGCCTGAACCGCATTTTGGATAAGGTTTCTGTGAATGAATACGGGCAGCGGAAGTAGGGTATGAAGTCTTTCGACTGGAAAATGATTTTTACCCATATACAGCTGCGTGCATAAAAAAGTGGCGAATGCACATGCTATGATTGAAAGGAGCATGTGATGGATTTAGATAAAGTGGTTTGCTATTGCCAGAATGTCACAAATGGTATGATTAAGAAGGCAGTGGAGGAAGGGGCTGACACGCTGGAGGAAGTGCAGGCGGCAACCGGGGCAGGTACTGTGTGTGGCGGCTGTCTTGAAAATGTGCGGCGCTTGGTTGACCAGTTTGTGGAAGAACGGCAAAAATGATGACTTGTGGGGCTGTAAACATACAAATCCTATGATTTTATGTTTGCAGCCCTCTCTTGTTCTATTCATATATGCCTGTGGCTTGGTGCTTTTGTGCAATCTGCACAAAAAAAGAAATGACGATTTGTGAATTAGTTTGATTGAATTTGAATGATTATGGGTATATAATGCATTTATCAAAGAGAAATACATCGTCGTTCTCACATAAGCAGGGACGAGAGAAATCACTTGTCAGTGGCGCTGTCTGCGGACGGCAGAAAGGAGAGCATATGGTTTATACAGTTACGTTTAATCCTTCTCTTGATTATATCGTGTCGGTGGAGGATTTTCAACTGGGAATGACCAACAGGACTTCCAGCGAATTGATGCTGCCGGGAGGCAAGGGGATTAATGTATCAATTGTGCTGAGTAATCTGGGGATTGCCAATACAGCCTTGGGATTTGTGGCGGGCTTTACTGGGCAAGAGATTGTGCGAGAGGTAGAGGAGGAAGGGATTCAGTCAAATTTTATCAAATTAAGTCATGGAAATTCTCGTATTAATTTGAAATTAAAAAGTATTGATGGAACGGAAATCAATGGACAGGGGCCGGATATCGGCGACGAGCAGGTACAGGAATTGATGGGGAGGCTGGATGCCCTGACTTCTGATGACGTGCTTGTGCTGGCAGGCAGCATTCCGGCTACCATGCCGGATGATATTTACCAGCAGATCATGAAGCGTCTGGCGGATAAAGGCATTACGATAGCGGTGGATGCCACCAAGGATTTGCTGTTGAATGTATTGCCATATCATCCATTTGTCATCAAACCCAATCACCATGAGCTGGGAGAGATTTTTGATGTGAAACTTTCTGAATGGGAAGATGTGATACCTTACGCAAGAAAGCTTCAAGAGCGGGGGGCGCGAAACGTGCTGGTTTCCATGGGAGGAAAGGGTGCGGTGCTTCTGGCAGAGAGCGGAGAGGTTCTTGCAGGGGAAGCATCCAAGAGAGAAGTGAAGAATACGGTAGGAGCCGGTGATTCCATGGTGGCAGGATTTCTTGCGGGATGGATGAAAGAGAGGAACTATCAGGAAGCATTTCGCATGGGGCTTGCCTCCGGAGGAGCCAGTGCCTGTTCAGAGATGCTGGCGACCAAAGAAGAGATTGAAGCGGAGCGGAGCATCACAGAAATCCGGGAATTGCAGTAGGGGAGAGAGAGGTTGCTATTCACAGCCCTTTATCCCCCGTGGGATAGTGAATAGTTACAGAGAGAGCATTGATTGTTGGATGCAGTATCCCTGCACTGATATAAAAGGAGGAGAGAGCCTATGAGAATCACTGATTTATTGGACAAAAGAAGCGTTCTGCTGGACGGGGCGCCAAAGACGAAAAGCGAGGCGCTGGATCAGATAGTGGAACTGATGGATCGGAGCGGAAAAATTCGTGATTTGGAAGCCTATCGAAAGCAGGTTTATCTTAGGGAGGAAGAAAGTACCACCGGAATCGGGGAGGGCATTGCTATCCCCCATGGAAAATGTGATGCGGTGGATCGGCCGGGGCTTGCGGCCATGGTGGTCAAGGATGGGGTGGATTTTGATTCCTTGGATGGGGAGCCGGTGACGCTAATGTTCCTGATTGCCGCGCCTAACACGGAGGATAATGTCCATCTGGATGTGCTTAGCAAGTTGTCTGTGCTGATGATGGATGAGGATTTTTCCCGTTCCCTGCGGGAGGCAAAATCAGTGGAGGAGTTTCTGTCCATCATTGACAGGGCGGATGACGAGAAGCCGGACATTGATGAGAGGCTGGAGAATACTAAGACTGGAGGCGGAGCCAATATTCTGGCGGTCACTTCCTGTCCCACGGGAATTGCCCATACCTATATGGCGGCGGAAGGCTTGGAGAAGGCGGCCAGGGCAGCGGGGGTGAATATCAAGATTGAGACCAGAGGTTCTGGCGGTGCAAAAAATGTAATTACGGCAAAGGAGATTCAGGAAGCGGATTGCATTATCGTGGCGGCGGATGCTCAGGTACCCATGGATCGTTTTGATGGCAAGAGGGTGATTGAGTGCCAGGTCTCTGACGGAATCAATAAGGCGGAAGGATTAATTAGTCGGGCACTGTCGGGGGATGTTCCGATCTATCATGCTGCGAATGCGCCGGCAAGTCAGCAGGCAGGGAAGACTAGCGGAGGAATTGGCCATCAGATTTACACCCAGTTGATGAACGGGGTATCCCATATGCTTCCCTTCGTGGTGGGCGGCGGCATTCTGATTGCCCTTGCATTTTTGATTGACGGCTTTTCGGTGGATATGTCTGCGCTTTCTGTAA
>CASGVX010000130.1 GCA_949346185.1 uncultured Lachnospiraceae bacterium | reverse complement strand
GTATCTTTGTGATGAGGCAGGGGAAGGTGGCGCTGTCGGGCACTCCCAGAGAAGTGTTTGGAAAGCCGGAAATTCTGGCAGCCTGCCGGGTGGAACTGCCGGACATCACAAAGATTGCACAGGGGCTGAAAAAGGCAGGGATGGATATTCCCGGGGTCGTGCTGACCGAGGAGGAACTGCTGACCTGCGTGACAGGGAGCAGGAGGTTTTCGGGAAGGGATTGAATGGCTTAGGATTATGGGCAGAAGTGTTCATTGGCATAGATACCGAATGCTGGCGCATGGTATGATGATAGAACGTAATTTAGAAAGGCATGGACAGGAAGATGTCAATTCGATTATCAAATGTAAGTTTTTGCTATGTGAATGGTGGAGAGAGAACGCAGGTATTGCGGAATCTGTCCCTAGAAATAGGAAAGAATGAATTGATTGGCTTGGTGGGTCAGACTGGCTCTGGAAAGTCAACGCTGCTGCAGCTGATGAATGGTCTGGAGAGGCCTTCGGAGGGACGAGTACTCCTAGATGGCAGGGATGTGGCGGGAAAGGATTTTTCCAGAAAGGAATTGTGCAGCAAGGTGGGGCTGGTGTTCCAGTATCCAGAGCATCAACTTTTTGGCGCCACGGTGGTGGAGGATGTGCAGTTCGGCCCTGGCAATCTGGGCTGGGAGCCTCTACAGGTGGAACTTAGCGCCTTTCAGGCATTGAAAGATGTGGGAATCGGAGAGGAACTTCTGGATGTCTCCCCTCTTGCTCTGTCTGGCGGACAGAAAAGGCGGGTGGCTTTGGCGGGTGTGCTGGCTATGAAGCCGGAGTATTTGATTCTGGATGAGCCCATGGCGGGTCTCGACCCCGCTGGCAGGAGAGAAATATTTCAACTGCTGCTAAAATTGCATAGAGATCGAAACATGTCCATAGTGTTTGTTTCCCATAGCATGGAGGATGTGGCGGAATACGCCAAGAGGGTGATTGTGATGCATCAGGGAAAGGTCGTGCTGGACGGGGCTGCCAGACAGATATTTCGCTTTGAAAAGGAATTGGAGCACATTGGGCTGCGTATCCCCCAGGCTGCTCGGTTCATGCATAGGCTGCGGGATGCTGGATTTCCTTTGGAGGAGGAATGCATCACTCCGGAGGAGGCAGTACAGTGTATCTTGAAACAATGATTTGGATTGCGGGGAGAGATGTGAGGATATGATTCGAGACATTACGATTGGACAATATTATTCCGGGGATTCTGTAATACATAGGCTGGATCCCAGAGTGAAGATATGGGGTACGCTGGCATATATGGTTTCTCTGTTCACCTTTCGGGACTTTGCCGGATATGCAGTGGCAATACTATTCTTTGCTTTGGTACTGGCGTTGTCAAAAATCCCCCTTTCTTATGCGGCTAGGGGCTTGAAGCCTATCTTCGTCCTAATGGTATTTACTGCATTCCTGAATTTGTTCTGGACAGATGGAACAGTATTTCTTAGAGTGGGCGCATTGGCAATGACATGGGAAGGGCTTTGCAAAATGAGTTACATCTCCCTGCGGCTGATCCTTTTAGTGCTGGGCTCTTCCCTGATGACACTGACCACTACGCCAAACCAGCTGACGGATGGGTTGGAACGTATCTTTGGCCCGCTGAAAGTATTTCGGGTGCCGATACATGAGATGGCGATGATGATGTCTATCGCCCTGCGGTTCATTCCCATTCTGATCGAGGAGACCAACCGCATTATGAAGGCGCAGACGGCCAGGGGGGCGGATTTTGAGTCGGGCAATCTCTTGCAGAGGCTGCGGAATATGCTGCCGCTTTTGATTCCGCTGTTCGTGTCGGCCATTCGCCGGGCGACGGATCTGGCTCTAGCCATGGATGCCAGATGCTATCACGGAGGAGCAGGCCGAACTAAGATGTATCCCTTGCATTATGGAAAATGCGATTTTGCGGCCTATGGGTGTCTTGTGGCATATATTGTGATTTTGCGGGCGGTGGTTTTGATTTGTCCATGGTAGATAAGCGAACGCTATTTGTCATGGCTGTGCTTGCGCAGAGCGAAGGGAGTTTGCTTTGAACAGCAAACCGAAGGTTTGTTTGCGCGCATCATTGAGAATGGGGGATTATTATGAAACGTGTGATGCTTCGGGTGGCTTATGAGGGTACTCATTATCATGGCTGGCAAATCCAGCCGGGCAATGTGGTTACAGTAGAGGGCGTGTTGAATCGAACGCTCTCCGGGCTCACTGGGGAAGAGGTTCAGGTGATTGGCGCCAGCCGCACGGATGCGGGGGTGCATGCCTTGGGCAATGTGGCAGTATTTGACACGGAATCCCATATACCGGGAGAGAAGTTTTCCTATGCTTTGAATCAGCGTTTGCCAGAAGATATCGTGGTGCAGGAGTCCAGAGAGGTGCCGGGGGATTTTCATCCCAGATACCAGAAATGCAGGAAGACCTATGAATACACCATATTAAATCGTCGATTTCCGCTACCGGAATATCGCAATACTGCCATGTTCTACTATGGCGGCTTGGACGTGGAGAAGATGAGCCGGGCGGGCAAGGCGTTTGTGGGGGAATGGGATTTTGCAGGATTTTGCTCTGCCGGGGCGCAGGTACAGACCACGGTGCGAAAGATTTATGATTTGCAGGTGGAGAGAGCGGGAGAACTTGTGCGTATCCGGGTTGAGGGAAATGGCTTCCTATATAATATGGTGCGGATTATTGCGGGAACGCTTCTTGAAGTGGGGAAGGGCAAGATTCCGCCGGAGAGGATGGGAGAGATTATCATTGCCAAGGATAGAAGCCTTGCGGGTCCCACGGCTCCAGCAAAGGGGCTCCGGCTAGTGGAAATCCGATATAATGCATTCCCATTAGCGTCTGCGCAGCCGTTCCCCAATATAGCAGAGTAGGAGGCAGATGCCGCCATAGGCCAAGAGATATGGGAGATTCTGGAAGTTCTGGATGCTTTTTAGGTACCAGGTGGCGGGAAGGAGGTCGCCCATTTTCTTCATGGCAGGGAGAAGGGCGCCTAAGTCAATAAATACCGGGGTGAGAAGCAGGGACAGCAGGAGCATGATGGGCATGGATGCAAGGTAAATGCTCTGACTGGGGAGCAGCTTTCCCAAGAGGGACGCCAGCCCCAGACAGGCAAATAGATAGCACGCCATAGCAGGCAATTCCCGGAAAATACTGTCGGAAATCCCTGCTATCTTTATGCTGGCAAGGGCGGCGATGCAGGCAGCGATACCCGGAATCAGGAGGGAGTACAGGGTGGCCAGCCTTTGCTGCTTGTGGCTCATTGGATGATATTTTCCCTCTGCTTGATCCTGAAAGCATAGGAGTTCCCCGGCCATGCAGGCTAGAAGCAAGATTGCCGCAAGGATGCCTCGCAAGGGCAGCATCAGGATGCCAATGCTCTTTTTCTGCAGAATGGCATGTTCCTCTCCGCTGAGATATTCAAACTGGAAAAGAAGCTCATTGCTTGTATTAGACTGGAAGGTTTCCATGAGTTTTTTGCTGTCTGGGGTTGTATCGGTATTTTTTTTAAGGAATTCTTCCAGAATATGGTAGGCAATGGCGCCATAGTTCTTGCTCAGCACAATCTCGTCCACGATTTGGGTGGTGGCATCCTTTTTTCCGCGAATTACGGTGAGAAAGGGCGTGCCTTGCTGCACATAGGCAGGGATCTTCTCCTCTAGGTTGGTGGGAATGAGATAGCCGCAACTTGCCTTTTTGCTCTTCACGTCTCTCACCAGTTCATTTTTATCATGGCAAATATAAAAGGATATGGAGGCGTCGGAGAGGGATGTCATATGTTCCATGAACTCGATGCTGGCGGTAGAGGCAGAGTCTTGGGGAGCGGAGGGATCCAGGCATAGCGCCACCCGCAGCATGGCATCCTGCCTTGTGCTGCATTGCTGCAGGAAAAGCGTGGTGAGGGGCATTAGCAGGATGGTGAAAAGTAGCAGTGGCTTTTTAACCAAGCGCTTGCACCACAGGACTAGCCATATCATAGTTTGTTTCATTTCGGCTGACACCTCGATTCTTTCATTATTCTCAATCTCATGGTTGCTATTCGCAGCCATTCATTTTATCATGGGATAGACCCAGAACCTATGCTGCAGCATAGGTTCCTGTGGGGATAGTTTGCAGCTTATGCATCTTCGTTTATCTTATCATGTTCTGCAGTGCATCCTGAAATTGCGCCAGAGCATGGTGATGCCCAGAAACGCACTTCCGTATCCCAGCGTCCAGATGAGATGGATGGGGGAGAGATTACCATAGAGGCAGGAAAGGCCGTATTCTACGCCGTGGTAGAAGGGCAATGTTTTCGCCAGCCTCTGGATGGACAGGGGTAGATAATCCAGAGGATAGAAGTATCCCGACAGTAATGCCAGCAGCAGGGTGCTGAAGAAGAGGAAGATTGCCCCGCCGAATTTGTCCTGGGCGACCTCGTAAATCCACTGGATGAAAGAGGTGGCCAGCCATAGAATGGGGAGCAGGGATGCGCCGAAGAGCCACAAGTGTTCTGGCTGGGACAGAGGTGCATCTGGAAAGTTGATGTCCTGCCAGCGGCACAGGATATAGGCCGGCATTAGCAGAAAGGCAAAGCCCAACACATTTACAAGGAAGAAGGCTAGGTTTCGCAAGATGACCTGCAGGGGGTATCCCAGAGAGAATAGTCGTAGTTTCTGCTGAAAGGCATGGTTCTGGGATGCGAGGAGGTTTCCGTAGGCGATGCCCCACAAGAAAAAGAACAGCACAATGCCTGACGCCAGAAACCGGGAAGTCTGGGAGTAGGAGGAGGGAATGGGCACCTCTTCTAATCTCACCCCGTTTTCCAGTTTGGCAATTTCCTTGATATAGGCGATATTCAGGGTCAATTCATCCTTGGAGGCGCGGGGAAGGCGGTGGTTCCTGTAATAATCTTGCATGGTATAGATTCCCGCCTCGGAATTAAGGATAAAGGAGGAGGCGGCAGTGCACAGTTCCCGGAGGAGAAAGCTGACGATGGTGGTCTGGCCTTGGGAGAATCGGATGGTTATATGTTTGTTCTCGCCTTGGATGATGGAAGCCACATAGTTGTGCGGTATCAGGAAAATGATGTTGATTTTTCCCTGTACTATTTGCTTCTGTGCCTCTTTTTCTGTAAGACGCTTGAATTGGCAGGTGTATTTGGTGTTTTTCATCTGGCTGACCGCATCAATCATCCAGTCTATGAACGGCTCCCCTTTTCTGGCTACAATGCCTACGGAGATGTTTTTTTTCTGTGCGGGATTCTGGGTGCTCTTCTGGCATAGCCAGAAGGTTCCGGCAAGTAGGAGGATTAGCAGCAGACTTCCCAGAATGATGCCGGGGAAGGAGCGGAGCATCCGCTTTGCCTCCATTTGAAAATAAATCAATACTCTATTCATATCATGTCTATCCCTTCTCTGTGGACGGTGAATGTTTGCTGAGCATGTCGGATATTAGAGAGACTCTGCTATCTGATGGATATCTCCTGCGTATGACAGAGGTGACAATATGCCATCTTTTAATAGGAAGAGTTGGTCGCACAGGGCAATTTCCCGCTCCTCGTGGGTGGCGATGAGAATCAGGTTGCCTTGGGAGCGAAATTCCCTGAGATAGCTTTCGATATATTCTTTACACTGCAAATCCAAGGCGGCTCCCGGTTCGTCCAGAAGGAGCACTTGGGGGGACATGGCGATGCTGCAGCCGATGCTCAATCGTTTTTTCATGCCTCCGGACATGTGGCGCACTGGTACTTTTAGAAAGTCAGGGATGCCCAGAGTGGCCAGGAATCCTTCCTCTAATTCTCTTTCTAGGGAGAGGGGGCTCTGGCAGTACCACAGCCTAAGGTTGTCGTAGGCGGAGAGTTCTGCCATCAGCGGCGGTTCCTGAGGGACGAAGCCCACGAGGGAGGAGAGGTTTCGCTGCTGCTTCTTTCCCAGAAGATTCATGCCATTTAGGATGACTTTTCCCCTGTCTGGGCGCTGGATGCCGGCGAGGATGGATAGCAGAGTGGATTTTCCGCATCCATTAGCGCCTAGGATGCCGATGCACTGGCCTCCCCGACCGTGGAGGGAGATACCTTGCAGCACTTGTTTTTTTCCTCGGCGAAAGCTTTTCTGGAGACCTTGTATCTCCAGTGATAATTGGTTGGTTTCATTCATAGCATATGCCTCTCCTGATATCGTAAATTCTGCCTAATGTTGTTACTTTGAATAGTAAGGCACGCTATCATTCTACCGTTACTATTCACGGCCATTCATCCCTTCATGCGATAGCCCCGCTGCTTAGCAGCA
>CASGVX010000129.1 GCA_949346185.1 uncultured Lachnospiraceae bacterium | reverse complement strand
TATCTATTTCCATCGTTCAGACATGCCAAACTCCGCTTACAATTTCATCGTAAGCTGTATCCTCTGCTTCTTCAAGTCAACTCCCATGACCTTCACATCTACCACGTCCCCCACGCTGACCACATCCAGGGGATGCTTCACAAACTTCTTATCCGACAGCTGGGAGATATGAACCAGCCCATCCTGATGTACGCCAATATCCACGAATGCGCCAAAGTCGATTACATTCCTCACCGTTCCCTTGAGAATCATGCCCTCCTTCAAATCCTTCATCTCCAGCACATCCGTGCGAAGAATGGGCCCAGGCATCTCATCCCTAGGATCTCTGGCAGGCTTTTCCAGCTCCTTGATAATGTCTGTCAGGGTAATCTCCCCAATGCCCAGTTCCTCTGCCATGGCTTTCTTATTCTTCACCCGCTTCATAATGCCCTTGCTGCCCTTCGGCTGCTCTTCCTTCTCCTCCAAAGTCACCGCCCCTTCGCCGAAGGCTTTCGCAAAAGCCGCGCCGAAGGCCGTACTGGTATTCTTCACCTGAAATCCCTTCTGCTCCTTCTTCTTCGGCTTTTTCGCCACTGACTGCTTGGCCATCTCGCTCTGGATTTTCTTCACTTCCTCCATGGTCATATCAAGCCTCTCCAGAAGGCCATTGGCAGCATCATAACTCTCAGGATGGACACTGGTGGCATCCAAGGGATTGTCTCCGCCCACGATGCGCATAAATCCGGCACACTGCTCAAAAGCCTTAGGACCCAATTTGGGTACTTTCAGCAGTTCCTTCCTATCTTGAAACTGTCCATTTTCCTCCCGAAATACCACGATATTCTTTGCAATGGCCTTGGAAATGCCAGAGATATGCTCCAGCAGGGAGGCAGAAGCCGTATTCAAGTCCACCCCCACCTTATTCACGCAATCCTCTACCACGCCGGAAAGCGTCTCGGATAATTTTTTCTGGTTCATATCGTGCTGATACTGTCCCACGCCAATGGACTGGGGATCTATCTTCACCAGCTCCGCCAGAGGATCCTGCAGCCTCCTGGCAATGGATGCCGCACTCCTCTGTCCCACATCAAAGTTCGGAAACTCCTCCGTAGCCAGCTTGCTGGCAGAGTAGACAGAGGCTCCCGCCTCATTCACAATAATATACTGTACCGGAGCAGAAATCTCTTTCAGCATCTCTGCGATAATCTGTTCTGATTCCCTAGAGGCCGTACCATTTCCCACGGAAATCAGAGAGATATCATACTTGCTGATTAGCTTCTTCACCACCCGCTTGGTTTCCTCCACTTTATTCTGGGGCGCCGTGGGATATACCACCGTAGTATCCAGCACCTTCCCAGTAGCATCCACCACCGCCAGCTTACATCCTGTACGGAAGGCCGGATCCCAGCCCAGAACATTCTTTCCTGCAATGGGGGGCTGCATTAAAAGCTGCTCCAGATTCTTGCCAAATACCTTGATGGCTCCGTCCTCTGCCTTCTCCGTCAATTCATTCCGGATTTCCCGCTCGATGGCTGGGGCAATCAGCCGCTTATAGCTATCCTCAATGACCTCCGTCAATAGTTCCTCCGCCCTCGCGTTCTCCCCCGTGACAGTCTTTGTTCTCAGATACTGGAGAATACGCTCCTCCGGCGCCTCCAGCTTTACCACCAGATACTTTTCCTTCTCCCCTCGGTTCAGGGCAAGCACCCGATGTCCTACCACCTTGCTGATTTCCTCCTGGAAGTCATAGTACATCTCGTACACGGACTGAGCCTTCTCATCCTTAGCCGTGGAAATAATTTTTCCCTCCTCAAAAGTAATCTTGCGGATATACATACGGTGTTCCGCATTATCAGAAATCTCCTCGGCGATAATGTCCTTCGCTCCCGCCAAGGCATCCTCCAAAGTGGGCACTTCCTTTTCCTCCGAGATGTATGCCTCCGCCTCCTTTTCTATATCTGCGGATGCATCTTGTGCCAGAATCAGCAGAGACAGGCCTTCCAGCCCCTTCTCCTTCGCTACCGTGGCTCTGGTTCTCCTCTTGGGACGATATGGGCGATACAAATCGTCCACCACTACCTGGGTCTCCGCCGCAAGAATCTTTTCTTTCAGTTCCTCTGTAAGCTTTCCCTGTTCCTCGATGCTGGTCAGCACCTGCTCTTTCTTTTCTTCAAGATTTCTCAGATAGGTGAGGCGCTCGCTTAAATCTCGAAGCTGCTCATCATTCAGAGAGCCGTGGGCCTCCTTACGATACCGTGCGATAAAGGGAATCGTATTCCCCTCGTCGATCAACTTCACAGTGGCCTCCACCTGCCACAGTTGTATAGATAATTCTTCTGCAATTTTCTTCTCAATATTCATTTTATTCTCCATTCTTGCACAGATTTTGCGCATATCACGTTTGTACCTGGCACAAATCCCGAGTCGATTCCTCCGATTTTAGAAAAAGAGGATGCAAAACATCCTTCGGATATTCATTGTCCGATAGATATTTACACATCCCCCTGATACTAGTACAGCAGATACTAAATAACTTTACGTTAGTCTTCTAAAGAAAAAGCGTCATGTACTGCCTGGGCTGCCGGGTCTGCGTATTTCTCATCAATCAGCACAGACACCCGAATCTCAGATGTGGAAATCTGACGGATATTGATGCCCGCATCATAGAGCGCCTCGAACATCTTGGCAGCAACCCCTGGATTGGATACCATGCCGGCACCTACCACAGAAACCTTGGCCACATCCTTTGCCACGGCAATCTTCTCACATTTCAAGCTGGTCTTTCCATGGCGCTCCAGCACATCCAGCGCCTCGTCAGCCATCTCCCTCGTCACGGTAAAGCTAATATCCTGCGTTCCTCCATGCTCCACAGACTGCAAAATCATATCCACATTCACATTGTGATTTGCCAGATGATGGAATAACTTAAATGCCACGCCGGGCTTATTCTCCAATCCCTCCACCGAAAACTGCGCCACATTCTTATCTGTCGCAACGCCGCTGACTAACATTTTTTCCATATTACTTTCCTCCTTTACTACGGTTCCCTCGCTAGTATTTAGACTGGAGCGCACCACTAGCTGCACGCCATATTTCTTTGCCATCTCCACAGAACGGTTGTGGAGCACCCCTGCGCCCAGACTGGCCAGCTCCAGCATCTCATCATAGGAAATCACATCCAATTTCCGCGCCCGTGGCACAATCCTAGGGTCAGCAGTAAATACGCCGTCCACATCGGTAAATATCTCACAGGAATCCGCATGGAGAGCCGCTGCCAGCGCAACTGCCGTAGTATCGGACCCACCCCGTCCCAGCGTGGTGTAATCGCCATACCTGTTCACTCCCTGGAATCCTGTGATTACCACAATGCGACGGTTATCCAGTTCAAACTTGATCCTCTTGGCATCAATCTTTTTCAGCCTGGCATTGCCGTTATCAGAAGTGGTATGCATCACCACTTGAAAGGCATTCAGGGAAACTGCGGGAACACCAAGAGAATCCAGCGCCATAGCCATCAGAGCCACGGAAGTCTGCTCGCCAGTGGTCAGGAGCATATCCAATTCTCGCTTGGATGCCTTCGGGTTGATATCCCTTGCCATATCCAGCAATACATCTGTCTGTTTTCCCATAGCAGAAAGCACCACCACCACTTGGTTTCCATTTCTATAATCCTCTACGCAGCGCTTCGCCACATTGAAGATGCGCTCCTTATTGGCAACGGAAGTACCGCCAAATTTCTTTACAACTAACATGTTTTTCCTCCATTTATGCTCTCTCTAATAGTTTACTCATCAGTGTATAGCCCCGTTCTACCACAATGCCGCTTTTTCTCGCATCTTCCTCATTGTACCGGCCGGAAAATTCCGCTTCCTTCCTGCTGTCATAGAGAAGATAGGGCACAGCATCCGATGTGTGGGTTCGACAGGCAATAGGCGTAGGGTGATCCGGCATCAGCAGGAGGCGGTAGTCTTCCCCTGACTGATTTAGGCGTTCCACCAAAGGCCCAAGCACCCTTCTATCCAGATATTCAATGGCCTTGATCTTTCTATCCAGACTTCCCTGATGTCCCATCTCATCCGGTGCCTCCATATGGATATAAACGAAATCAAAACCATCCTCCAAGAGTGCCTTGGCAGCGGCATTTGCCTTTCCCTCCCAGTTGGTCTCCAGAGTGCCGTCCGCTCCCTCCACTTCAATATTGTGCATCTTTGCTCCCACGGCAATTCCCTTCAGCAAGTCCACCGCAGAAATCATGGCACCCTTTTTGCCATATTTCCCCTCAAAGGAATCTAAGGCTGGCCTAGTGCCGGCTCCCCAGAACCACAGGGAATTAGCCTTATTCAGCCCCTGCTTCTCCCGCTCCACGTTCAGCGGATGGTTATTCAGGATATCGTAACTCCTCTGCATCATCTCCCGAAGTTTGTCATCCTCCGGCAAATACTGGCCGATTTTCTGCCCCAGCACATCATGGGGCGGCGTCAGTTCTACCACTTCCCCCCCATCCCAGATAGTGAGGTGGCGATAACTGGTTCCCACATAATATTGGTATACGTCGCTATTCATCTCCCGCTGAATCGCCTCCATCAGGACAGCGGCATCCCGAGTAGAAATCTCCCCGGCGCTGTGATCAATAATGGTCTTTTCCTCATAGGGCAATCCATCCTCGGACACCGTAACGATATTGCAGCGGATGGCAATATCCGTATCCCTCATAGGTACGCCAATGCTCAACGCCTCCAGCGGGGAACGTCCCGTGTAATATTTCTCAGGATCGTATCCCAGCACTGCCAGATTTGCCGTGTCGCTCCCCGGCTTCATCCCTTGGGGAATGGTATGGGCAAGCCCCACCTCCGATTTGCGAGCCAGAGCGTCCATCGCTGGCGTCTCCGCCTGCATCAGCGGGGTCCTTCCGCCAATCTCCCGGATTGGCTCGTCTGCCATCCCATCACCTAATACCACTAGATATTTCATGTCGATACCTCATTTCTGCTGTTCTATTGCTATTCTGATGATTACTGTTCACAGCCATCCATCTCCTCATGGGATAAATCCACTTCCATGCGGCTTGATATAGAAGCCCCTTATCAGGAAATGCGAATCTTATTGATAACCGCTCCCACTGCCTGAACCGCTTCCTCATAAGCAGCCTCCGACATCTCTCCCGTGACAAAGGCATATTCATCAGAAAACCCCGCATCCACTGCCTCCACTTCTCCGAAAGCATCCTGCACCTTGCCCTCATTCTCGTCCTTCGTCCCCGCCATTCTGACAAAGAACCGACTCTTGCTCTCTTTCAATGGAACCAGAGACAATCTTTCCGCTGTCCACTGTACCGGCACCCCCGTGCCAATATTCTTCCCAGCCTCCATCACATCGGACACCACTGCGCTGGCAGTGGCCAGTTTTCCAGCCCCCTGCCCGTAAAACATCACGTCTCCCACCATATTTCCCTTAACCAGAATGGCATTAAACACGCCGTCCACGCTATACAGCGGATTGTCTGGATAAATTATCACCGGTGCCACCATGGCGCTTACCCGCTCTCCCACCTTTTTGCTGGAACCGCAGATTTTCACCTTTCCGCCCATTTTATCAGCATAGGCAATATCCCGATCCGTAATCTTGGTGATTCCCTCAGTATAAATCTCATGAAAATCCACATTCTTTCCATAGGCAAGGGAAGTCAGGATGGCAATCTTCCGACAGGCATCATGCCCCTCCACATCCGCCGTGGGGTCTGCCTCCGCATACCCCAGCGCTTGGGCATCCTTCAGTACGGAATCGAAATCAGCCCCCTTCTCTCTCATTTCCGTGAGAATATAATTGGTGGTTCCATTCAAGATGCCCGAAATCTCCAATATGTCATCCGGGGACAGAGAACTCTGCAGCGGACGAATAATGGGAATGCCGCCGCCTACGCTGGCTTCAAAGAGAAAACTGGCATTCCTGTCCTTGGCAATCTGAATCAGTTCCGGCCCAAAGTCAGCCACCAGAGCCTTGTTGGAGGTGCATACGCTCTTTCCTTGCTCCAGGCATGCCTTTACAAACTCATACGCCGGATGAAGCCCTCCCATGGTTTCCACCACAATCTGTACCTCTCCATCTGTCTCAATATCTTTAAAATCATGGGTCAGCACAGACTCCACCGGATTTCCCGGAAAATCTCTCAAATCCAGTACATGCTTTACTGATATCTCTTCTCCGGCCCTCTCTGCAATCAGCTTCTCATTCCCCCGAAGGATATCAAAAACCCCGGAACCCACCGTTCCATATCCTAAAATCCCTACGTTAATCATTGTATCCTCCACTCCTTT
>CASGVX010000128.1 GCA_949346185.1 uncultured Lachnospiraceae bacterium | reverse complement strand
ATCTTGCCACGCCACAGATCGACACCTTGCACAACGCCATTTATCCCATTCCCACCAAGACTTCCAGCGACGGGAAAACCATGGAGGGGATCTGCTACCAAGTCCTCAAATTCGATTTGAACTTCCTGAACGCCAGCAATAACTTTAAGGCTCAGTTTTCTCGAACGCTCATACGGGCATTTAGAAACAATAAGGAAAACATTTATTTTTCCAAGGAAATGCTGCAGAGCATCTCCGTAGATGAAATGCTAGAAAACTGTATTTCCGAAATCAACGAGCAGCACTATGGATACGACATGATTGCCAGTTCCCTTGTCACCACGCTGCTGACCGACTTGATGCGGATGTGGCTGAACCGGGGACTGCGGCTGGACGATATCATTCAAAGTTCCATCTCCTCCAATAAAGAATTCGAGGAGATTACCGGATATATCGAGAAACACTACAACGAGACGCTGCAAGTGCAGGAACTGGCTGACCGCTGCAACATGAGCTATTCCTACTTTGCCAAACTGTTCCGCAAGACCTATAACCAGTCCTGCAAAGAATACATTGAATTTATCCGCCTTAATAAAGTACAGGATCTGTTGCGGTTCACCAACTTGGACTTGACCTATATCAGTCAGGAGACAGGCTTTTCGGACTGCAGCCACCTGATTCGCACCTTTAAGAAGAGAATTGGCACGACGCCCAAAAAATGGCGAAGCCAACACGGCAGCCAACCATGAATAGCAACCATCACGCCCTCCGCAAATAAGACTCTTTGACATTTTTTTGACTTAATCCCACTGCCGTGGTACAATTCAATCACTGATACGGATTTAGGAGGTACGCATGGGTTTTTGGAATAACTTCCGAGGTCACCTCGGCACCATTTTACATCATAAGAAACTAGTGAGGCGATACTGCTTTCGGGCAGGGCTGTATAAGCAAGGCATCATGCACGACTGGTCGAAATACAGCCCCGTGGAATTTTTCAACGGCGTACGCTTCTACCAAGGCGGAGTCAAAAGCCCCAACCACAAAGAGCGGGCAGAGCGGGGCTATTCCAGCGCCTGGCTCCACCACAAGGGCAGGAACCGGCATCATTATGAATACTGGATTGACTTTACTACGGATGCTTCCCAAGGGTTGCAGGGAATGCCCATGCCCACCCGGTATATCTTGGAAATGTTTTGCGACCGGGTGGCCGCCAGCAGGAACTACAATAAAGATTCCTATGACGATTCCTTCCCCCTGAGATATTACGAGAAAAACAAGTCCCACTACCTGCTCCACCCCCAGACAAAAGAATTACTGGAGCGGCTATTGCATATGCTGGCAGAAGAGGGGGAAGAGAAGACATTTCAGTATATCCGGCGGGAAATCCCCTGGAAGGATTCCCCGAAGCACTAGCTGACAGAAGCGCGGAGCCGCCAATATCCAGAATTGCAGGCGCAGGGGCGATGGGCGGCCGATACATCAGAATTACCGACCGGGAATAGGAAACGAGGAATCACATGAACTTAAAAAACATCATTTATAAATATAAGCATATTGCATTTATATTGTATTTTCCCATCTATATGCATTGCTTTGTCTGGCTGGAGGCAAGGGATGACATTCCCTTTACAGACATCCACTGCTTTGTAGACGACTGGATTCCCTTTGCGGAAATCTTTACCATCCCCTACCTGCTGTGGTTTGTCTACGTGGCGGCAGTACTGATTTTCCTCTTCTTCCAGACGAATCATCTGGAGGATTATTATCGCTGCGTCATCACGCTGATTCTGGGGATGAGTACCTGTCTCCTGATTTACCTGATATTTCCCAACGAGCAGAACATGCGGCCGGATTTAACCGCGCTGGGTCATCGGAATATGTTTAAGGATATCATCCAGTTCATATACGAAAGCGATACCAAGACCAACGTGCTGCCCAGCATCCATGTATATAATGCGGTTGCAATCCATGTGGCATTTGCCACCAGCCACACATTCAGGAATCGAAAAAAATGGCGAATGGCATCCTTGATCTTATGCTGCCTAATCTGCCTGTCCACCATGTTCCTGAAACAGCACTCCTTCCTAGACGCAGCCACAGCCTTTCTCCTCTATTACCTGTATGCCTATCTGGTATACCTCCGGTTACCCGAATGGAGGAAAAGAAGAAAAGCAGGGAGCATCACTGCAAATAAAGGAGGTTACCAATGACCAAGAGACTTATCATGCCTGGAATCCTTTCCCTGGCCCTAGCCCTTTCCCCCATAAGCCCTGTACAAATTCAGGCATCCCCAGAAGGGAACAGTTCTTCCCTGCCCATGATTACCCGGGAATTGACAGGCCAGAACGACGGGCTGAATCGCTATCGGTATGTGGACGCATCCGGGAAGGTCGTGGAAATTTCTGAAAACTCCCCATCTGAGACGAAGAGAAAACGAACCGCCAGCCTGCCCCCGTCCTTTGACGCTAGGAATGAAAATGCTGTCACGGGCATCAAAGACCAAGGAGAGACAGGAGCATGCTGGGCATTTGGCGCACTGAAATCTCTGGAGAGCAGCAGCATGCGAAAAGGACTGTCCTCCTTGGAAAGCACTGACTTTTCAGAAAGCCATCTGGCATGGTACTCCTACCACGGCATATCAGATATTTCCCACCCGCTTCAGGGGGATTCCAACAGAATCGTCGGCTATGAAAATACATACAACCAGGGCGGAAACTACATGAGCGCCATTGCCACTCTGGCAAACTGGTGGGGTGCCGCCAAGGAGGAAGATGCCCCCTTTACCGGAAATACCCAAGGAGAGGTTCTCCAGATGGAGGAGAGGATGTCCTCCGGGGACGATAGCCTGCGCACCAAGAGCGAGGTTCATCTGACCAATGCCAAGAATTATGATTACGCCGACCTGACTACCAAGAAACAGGCAATTATGGAAAATGGCTCCATGGATGTATCTCTCTATTTCAGCAATCGGAACGTTTATGAAAAAGACGGGGAATATTCCGTATACCAAAACTCAAGGGACGAAGAGGATGCCAACCACTGCGTTACCATTATAGGATGGGATGATGACTTCTCCTCTTTCCGCACCATGCCAGACAAAGGAAAGGGAGCTTGGCTCATTGCAAATAGTTACGGCACTGATTGGGGCAACCAAGGATACTATTGGGTGTCCTATTATGATACCTCCCTGTGCGAATTTACCACATTCGAGGCAAATGCCGCAGATAATTATGACACCAATTACAGCTATGATGGCTCCGGCTATGGAAGCGGGTTGATCGGCGAAGGGCAAGACATCTCCATCGCCAACATCTTCACCAACGCCAGCGATTCTCCCCAGAAAATATCTGCCGCCGCCATCTATACGATTACGGATGCGCAAAAATATGAGATTTCCGTCTATCGGAATCTGCAGACCAAAAATCCTGTAGACGGAGACCATGTCACAAAATGTACCACCCAAGGAACGGCAGACTACAATGGCTACCACACCATTCCCTTAAAAGAAAGCATCATCGTGGCTCCAGGGGAAAGTTTCTCAATAACGGTCAAATATATTTGCCAAAATAGAACCATTTATGCCCCCATAGAGGGCGAGCCTACAGAAAACAACGGACTTGTCTTAGGAAGCCGGGCGGGACAGAGCTTCATATATGACGATACCACGAATCAATGGAGGGATTCCACCAGATACACGGAGCAGGGGTTACATCAAACCTACAATCTGAATAATGTCTGCGTAAAAGCATTCGGGACAAATGTTTCCCAAGCGGAGTATGACGAGCAGCAGAAGACCCATATTCCCAACACGCCCACCCCGGGAAACAACGGCGGTTCCAGCGGGGGGAATTCGTCCACAAACCAAACCTCCAAGCGGCCGGTGACAAAGATCACGCTGAAAGCGAAAAAAATAACGATTGGAAAAAGGGAGAGTTTGGAAGTCGCCAAGTGCGTCACTGCCACTCCCGCAAATACCACGGAGCATCTCCTCTTTCACAGCAGCAAGAAATCCGTGGCCAATCCAGACGGCCGGGGCGGCCTGATTGGCAAAAAGACAGGAACGGCGAAGATTACCATCTCCACCCCCTCTGGAAAAGCAGCCCCCGTCACCCTCAAAGTAACAGTGAAGAAGGCGCCCTCCTCCGTGAAGGCCAAGGCTGGCAAAAAAACGCTGAAAAAGGGACGAACCACCAAAGTCAAGGCAGTCCTCCCCAAGAATAGCGCCAGTAATATAATCGCCTTCCATTCATCCAATAAAAAGATCGCCACAGTCAATAGCAAGGGCGTGGTGAAAGCCAAGAAAAAAGGCACGGTAAAGATCAAGGTGAAAACCTACAACGGAAAGAAAGGCACGGTAAAGATCAAGGTGAAGTAATTGCTGCATCCTTTATCTGCCACTGACCGCCATCCCCCTTTGACAGATACCAATTCTTTCCTCGTGTTTTTTACTTTTGCCATCCTCACCCGTGGGCATCTCAAAGCCCACGGTAAAAACCAAGTCGCAGCCATGCTTCTTTGCCAGATCATTGGATTTCTTCTCATCGTATACAAGGCAGGTGAAGTCCCCCCCGAGGCGAGCAACATCTTCTCGAACCATGCGAGCGGCCATGTCCAGTTGTTCATTATTCACACCCAGTCCCCTCTCTCCTCCACCGGAATAAATAATATACGCTGACGTAGGATAACCATACTCTCTTCCCTTTACATCTTTTAACTCTTCCTTCATTTCGGTTGCCGTATCCCAATTGCCATCCCCATCCAAGCGCAAACTCAGCTCTTCCTCGCAAATATCCTCATTCTGCACCTCAGCATCATCTGCGCGCTGTTCCTCTGCCGCCTTGCTCATCTCATTCTGCCGGAAACTTGGTATTAACAGCACCGCTGCCGCCAGAACCACTCCTGCGCATACGGCTACCCGCTTTTTACTAACTATTTTTTCTTTCATCATATTATGAATCCTCCTCTCTGTTCCGCCCTCCCGAAAAAACGGAACTATGCCATCCACTCTGCTTCCTGATATCTCTGCCAGCAACACCCTGGCGTATGCCGCCCTCCCATCCCTGCGCTCCCTACGCAGAACCGCCTCATCGCAGGACATTTCCATATCTGCTGCAAACTCTCGAAAGGCAAGCCATGCCAATGGATTGAACCAATGGACACAGAGTATCCACTCTGCAACCCACTTCCACAGGTAATCCCGCCTCCTCAGATGCACTTTTTCGTGAGCCAGAATATACTTGCGCTCCTCTGCCGTCAGCGAACCGGATAAATATATCCTCGGTTTGAGCAAGCCCAGTACAAAAGCCCCGGAGATATGGTCTGACAGATAATAATCCCCCTCTCTCACGGAGATCTGCACCCTTTTCTTTAACCGGAAATACGCCAGGACATTCTTTGCAGCCAGTACTGCGACGCCTGCAATCCATACCCAAAAAAGAAATGCTATGACATGATATTTTGCAATCAGGCCTGCCAGGTCGCTGCCCAATAACTCTATTTCATGCACCAACCCAGATAATGCCACATGATTCATGTCATCTAACGATTCCTTATCTTGGATGCCATCATCAGATGCCATAGATTCCATGTTCTCAGACGGCTTCACACCCTTTCCGCCACCAGCATCGGTACTGCCATCCCGCTCTCCCGTTCCTATATTGGCTACTGCGCTGCTCGCCAAGCCTAGCTCCGGCATAGGGAGCATTCCCCACACGCCTTCAAAGGAAATGGGCAGCAACAGTCGCATCCCCACAATGATCCACAAAAGATAGGAAAATATCTTCCCTTGGTTCTGAAGCATCCGCCGAAATATCAACACTCCCAATATGGCAATGCTGCCCGACAAGGTCAAATCTGCTATCCCATACAACCACTGTTCCATCCCCTACTCCTCCTTCTCGTACTTTTCCACCAGAGCCTTC
This sequence comes from uncultured Lachnospiraceae bacterium, assembly GCA_949346185.1. Taxonomy (GTDB): domain Bacteria; phylum Bacillota; class Clostridia; order Lachnospirales; family Lachnospiraceae; genus Butyribacter. Next base: position 411 of record CASGVX010000128.1, on the reverse strand, counting down.
AGAGAGGCGATTTCCTTTTTTGTCAATTTCTCCTCCCCTGCAAAGGCAGCGATGAAACGTGGCAGGGAGCCGGAAAATGTCTCCGACACGAACTGCTTGCTCTGCCTTCCATAATATTGTTCCCGGTTCAATATAGATGTAACGATGCTGCCTTCATTTTGAAAAATCCCCCTGTCGCAGAGTTTGCGCAGAACCGTGTAGGTGGTGGATTTCTTCCATTCCAGCCTGTCCTCTGCCAATTTTACCAGTTCCCCGGACCCTATGGGTTCCTGCTCCCAAATCATCTCTGCAAACCTCCTCTCTACCGTTCCCATGTGATACAAATCCGTCTTTGCGTTGCCCATAGCCGCTCTCCTTCCTGATGGTCTCCTACTCCAAACTCCCCTCAATCCCCCTTCCCTCTTCCCCCTT
>CASGVX010000127.1 GCA_949346185.1 uncultured Lachnospiraceae bacterium | reverse complement strand
TTCCAGCTTACGCAAAATGCAAAGTTTTTTTTAACAGTCCCTAAGCAATGAAGCAAAAGTGAGCCAAGCTCATTTTGTAGAAATGGAGGAAAATATGAAGATTTCGAATATTTCGGATATCAATGAGTTTTTCAAGGTGATTGACCAGTGCAAGGGGCGGGTGGAACTGACTTCCACAGAGGGGGACCGCATCAACTTGAAAAGCCGTCTGACGCAGTTTGTTGCCATGGCGCAGATTATGGACACTACATACGTGAAGGAGCTGGAACTTGTGGCCTCTGAGCCGGAAGATGTCAAGCGTCTTCTGGACTATATGATGAAGGGGAAGATTTGATTGTATTCGCAGCCATGCGATAGAAAACGTTGGAATGAATAACATACGACATGAAATATTGCATTGCAATTTATCAAAGAAGTATGATATGTTATGTATATTGGGGATTGGGTGTTTGTTTTTCAATTACGCTGAGAGAGGATATGTGAATGGACATTTGGAAAATCATCCAGTTGGCCGGGGGTCTTGCCATGTTTATATTTGGCATGAACCTGATGAGCGATGGCCTGAAACTGGTAGCAGGCTCTTATTTGAAGAAGATTCTGGAAAAACTGACACAGAATAGAATCATTGCAATGCTTGTGGGGGCTGGCCTTACGGCGCTGATTCAGAGTTCTAATGCCATGTGCGTCATGGTGGTGGGATTTGTGAATGCGGGCATCATGCAGCTGGAGCGTTCCGTGGGAATTATCATGGGAGCCAAAATCGGTACTACGATTACCGGCCAGCTGATAGCCTTTAACATTGGTCAGGTTGCCCCGCTGATTGCTTTTATCGGCGTGGCGGTTACCATGTTTGCCAAAAAGCCTAAACCCAAGACGGTGGGACAGATTATTACAAGCCTGGGCGTACTGTTTATTGGTTTGGAAACTATGAAGGAGTCCATGTCTCCCCTGAAGGATAAGGTTTGGTTCCAGGATATGCTGACGGAGTTTACAAATCCCATTCTCTGCGTGCTGATCGGACTGCTTTTCACGGTAGTGATTCAGAGTGCTTCTGCTTCCGTGGGCGTGTTGCAAACTTTGGCGGTGGCGGGAGTCATGACGAATTTTCCACAGATGTTCTATCTGATGCTTGGCATGAATGTGGGGGCTTCCGTGGCACCTCTCCTAGCATCCATGGGCGGCAGGAAGGATGCTAAGAGAGTGGCTATGATTGTGGCGCTATTTGAGAGCATAGGGATGCTGATCTTCCTCATTGTCACCCAGATATTCCCGCAGATTTTCGACTTGATTCAGGGAACTTCCCCGGATCCCTCCAGACAGGTGGCCAATGCTAATACCATTTTCAATCTGGTCACTGTATTCTGCCTTCTGCCCAGTTCCAAATACTTGGTGAAACTGTCAGAATTGGTGGTGCGGGGAAAGGACGAGAAGGAGGGGGCTTCCCTGTACTATATCAATGATTCCGGCTACCAGTCTGGCACGGTGCTCATCGGTCAGATTGATCAGGAGGTGGCGAGGATGCATGAACTGGTACATACAAACATCAAGGCGGCCACGGATGCCTATTTTGGAAAAATGAAAATTTCTTCTGAGGAATTTGATGAGAACGAGGCCGCAATAGATTTGCTGAATAAGGAAATCATTTCTGCCTTGGTCCGCACCAATGAGCTGGGAGTTTCCGCCAAGGAGGCGGAGCATGCGGGGAATCTGTACCATATTGTGACGGATTTGGAGCGCATTGGCGACCATGCGGAGAATGTTCTCGGCTATGCCAAGCAGATGAAGGAGAACAAGCAGAAGTTTTCTGATAAGGCATTGCGGGATTTGAAAGATTTGAGCCAGACGGTGGACAAGAATTTTAATTTGGCATGTCTTCATTTTGCAAAACCCAGCGAGGACTTGTACCGGGAGATTTTTGACTTAGAGGCAAAAGTGGACAAGATGGTGGAGAAGATGCGCGCCAGAAATGTGAAGCGGCTCAGCAAGATGAAGTGCGAGGCCACGCAGGGGCTGTTCTACAGCGAGATTTTAGTGGATTTGGAGCGAGTGTCGGATCATGCCATGAATATTGCTGAGGCAGCGAAAAAATACGATATTGACGAGGAAGAGTAAAAAAGCTGTTGACAAATTATGACAGGCTTGTTATACTAGGGAAAGTGTTGTTAAATAAATGAGTACGAATCAGGAGGTGGAATAGAATGTCTATTTGTCCAAAAAATAAATCTTCCAAATCTAGAAGAGATAAGAGAAGAGCAAACTGGAAAATGTCTGCGCCTAATTTGGTAAAGTGCAGCAAGTGTGGCGCGCTGATGATGCCTCACAGGGTATGCAAGTCTTGTGGATCTTATAACAAGAAAGAGATTCTTGCAAATGCTGAGTAGCGAGAAATCAGGCATTTTGCTTGATTGAGACATCAAAGAGCGGGAAAATTAGCCCACATTTAGCCCATCCGATTTCAATAAGTTTGAAAATGGTATAGCGTTGTGGCAATGACTGTGTAGATAAAGTGGAGATGACAAAAAATTATCTCCATTTTATTATGCAATAAAAAGGACGGATTTGTTGATTTATGAACTGGCATGTTGCGAGTATTTTCCTATTCAATAAAAAAGCATATTCTATTCTGATGAATGAAATATGCTTTTTTATTTCTTTTAATGCTTCTGATGAATGAAATATGCTTTTTTATTTCTTTTAATGCTTCAATGCAGTTTTATTTGCAACCATAATATGAATATCATCATTTGTGTATTTAATCACTCGGAAATCAATTCCACGTCTGGACCAGCGATATCCGGTCAGATCCTCGATGGAATTATTGGCCTCATTCTCGGCAATCCTGCTGCAGAGGTGTTCCACCGCCGCTTGATAATCGTCCAGCTTGATATGGTTGGCACACGCATGTTCGTTTGGGCTGCGGTTCTGCTCATAATATTTTGGGCAGGAGTAAAAGAGCGTGCTGCCTTTGGTGTTAGCCACCATTTCAACCGGTTCTGCGTGGCATCCGCAATAAATTGTAATTTTGTTCCAGATGTTCTTTATAATCATAATGCCTCCTGAAAATAAATGGTGTGTATTAGGCTGATTGTTTCATTTTCTTCTGCATATAGTATGTCTGCAGCAATCCTTTGGCTTATTTTAAAAGACATTTCCCTAAATAATAGCGGTTTTGTTACCTATATCCAGCAAAACAGGAATTGCCCCATGTTTTGTCATGATTCTGCAAACAGACATATTATTTGCATGATAATATGGAAATTCAAGGAGGTAGCGGACTATGGAAAAGGAAAAAAGAGGGCTGGCAGCGTGGCTGAAAGAACGGATTCGTGCAATCAGTGCTGTGCTTGGAAACCTGGCGGCGAGGATTATACTTGGCAAAAAAGGCTTCAATGAGGCATATCAAATGAATCTCAAAAACTCTATTGCAAAGGATATGCAGAATAAAACGGATGCTTATAAAGATAGGAAAATGAATGAGCCGTCTGAAGAACAGAAAACAGAAAAACAGGTCAATCCAATGGAACAGACAGAAGAATCAGGAACGATTACTGAACCTGCAGACCTATCGAAGATGTCTGATTCTGCAGATACAGCGGACACAGGCACTATTTTTGTCCGGACAGTGCCGAAAGATAATCAGGACATTAACCTAAATGAGGACAGGTATATCAAATGCGGATTTATTCCGGCAACAAAGGAAACAATGTATATTGATACTGAAGCAATTACTCCACATATGACTTCCCTTGACCTTCAGGTGCCAAAGGAAAATATGGGTATATTTATTGGGAAGAAAGGTGCAAACATTAAAAAGGCAGAAGCTGCCTTGAAACAGGCATTCCCTAATCTGGAAAAAATCAATACGAAGGAATACATTCCAGAGCGGGAGAACAATGCGCCAGAACCGGATGTGGCAACAGCAAAGAATATAAGTGTTAAAAACAATAATGGTGTTATCAATACCGGAAATTCTGCAAACATTATCAATACGAAAGAATGCATTTCAGAGAGGGAGAACAATGCGCCAGAACCAGATGCGGCAACAACAAAGAATATAAGTGTTAAAAACAATAATGGCGTTATCAATACCGGAAATTTTGCAAACATTATATATCATCAAAAAGAGCAAGGTGATTTGAATAATGCTGGTCATGATAATTATGATGAGCTGCAGACAATGGAAACTATGGAAAAAGCGGGTGTAGTGTCTCCGCATACTAAAAAGTTATATCAATTGGCAAAAGAACATTCGTCAGAAATTATCAAAATTATGGATAAGGCAGCTCCGGAATTGAAGGAAAACCAAGATTTACGGGTGGAACTTGAAGATTTGGATTTAATCATTTCAAAGGCAGGTGAGAGTGGAGAATTAAGGGCTGTCATCCAGGAAAAAGGGCAGGATGGAGAAATCATCATGTCCTCACAGGATATGGAGAGCTTTGCAGCAGGGGATATTGAGCAGCATGCTCGGGATGAAGAAATCCTAAAAGGAGAAGAAAAGAGGGAGGAGCAGGCGAGGAGGGAAGAGACAAAGGATATCTTTGAGGGATTCCTGGATGAAGATGTTCCCATGGATGTGCCACCGCCCCCAGAAGGCACATTCGATGTCCTGGATATGAATATTCAGAGTGCGCAGGAGAGCGAGCGGGAAATTGACTGTGATGTGGCAGATGCGGGATGTCAGGATTTTGGTGATAGAATGTAAGCGTTAATAACATACGGGGAGAATTGAAATGCAGAAAGATATAGATTGGTAGGTTTTGGCATAACGGCAATAAACCTCTGGTTTGTTTGAAGTGATAACAGATCAGAGGTTTTTTACTTGTTACAGGGAACCCCGAAGGCGAAATTGCAGACATACTGTTGTCGCATGATTTTGCAAAGGGGGTGGTCTGTCTGGAAGTGATGCATGGCAATTTTGGAAGGCTGATTAGCATGGGCAGGAATGGGATGGCTTGCTTCTATATGACGGCTACGAAGTCCAAACTCCCATTTGAAAGCCAATATCTTAATTTTTGCTGTATAGGAAAAGTTCCGGAATATCATCTGGGCTATCCGCTTACGCTTTATGGAGAATGGAGGGAAGAGGCTGGCAAATGGAAATTCTTCGTAACAAGGTTTGAGGAGGATATAAAATCAGGGCGTGTCTTGCAGGATTTTTTGCTTTCCGAGTGCATGGGAGTAGGCGAAAGGACGGCAGAGAAATTTGCTGCGATTGGCGAGGAATTGTGGAATCTGGCATATGATGAATCCGGTGCTGAGAATTTGCATAAAAAGACAGGAGTGGCAGAAGCATTATGCCGCACGGCATTATCCGTTCTTCGGAAAAAAGAGGAGAAATACAGGACGTATCAATATCTATGCATTTATGGAATTTCTGATTTGAAAATAGAAAGACTGTTTGAGAAATATGGAACAAGGACGCTGGGTTTGGTGAAAGCCAATCCCTATAAAGCATTATGTTTCTCAAATAAACCAGAGGTTTGCTGCATATCATTTCAAGTTGCTGATGAAATTGGCTTTAGCGAGGGGCTGCCACATTATCACAAAGAACGGCTGAAAGGCCTGATATGTCATATTTTAAGCAAGCTTACCAGGGATGGCAGCACATGGGTAGGGATTCATAAATTATATCATGATATTGAAATGGCATCCATGGACTCCGTCTATCATAAGAAGGTGCCAAGAGCAATGATTTCCGTGGCACTGGGGGAGATTAAATGGATTTACATAGACAAGGATGAGGAACGTGTTTATTTCAAGGAGATCTGGTATCGGGAATGGGATATTGCGAATGGCATATTCAGGCTGAACAGAAGCAGGGTCCTTCTTGGATTTGATGAAAACAAACCAGAGGTTTGCAAGATGATTGCTGATTTGGAAAAGGAGCTTGGAATTACCTATGCGGAGGGGCAAAGAAAAGCCTTTTCAATACTGAAAAGCACAGGAGTGAAGGTTCTTACTGGCGGGCCGGGCGTGGGAAAGACCACGCTGATTGACGGGCTGGTTCGCTTATACAGGCGTCTGCATCCTGAAAAAAGGATTGCATTATGTGCTCCCACAGGAATGGCATCAGAACATATGGCAGAATTTACAGGCATGCCGGCATCCACCATTCACAGGCTGTTGGATTACAGGCCGTTTTCAGACGGTGACGCTTCCCATAAATCATCAGAAGATCCTATTAGGGCAGATTTCATCATTGTTGACGAGACATCCATGGCAGATACCAGGCTGATGGGAATGCTGTTTGATGCTGTGCCTTCGGATGCTCTGCTGCTATTATGCGGCGATGCGCATCAGCTGGACAGCGTGGGATATGGGGC
>CASGVX010000126.1 GCA_949346185.1 uncultured Lachnospiraceae bacterium | reverse complement strand
CAACAAGTGCGTCAAGTTTTCGCATAACTGTCTTATCCCTTGTGTAGAGGGTGGCGGTCTGTTCTCCTGCGTTATAATTAATCGGGCAGGGCGAATCAAAAATATGTTTTATATCCATAAATTACAGTCTTATAGAGACTGTAGATTTATCTCTCTTTTTTCTTTTGATTCATTATTGCCGTGGCTTTTGCATTTTCCAATAAGCCTCCCTATCATTAAGGAGGAACGATGATACTTAACAAATCTGATTCCATTGAATTTAGACTTAAAGAATTGCCGGATTTTTTTGGTGATAGAACGATGGTGCAGTTTTTTGGGTTGTAGATGATTTTCCCCGCAAAACTGGATGTATCAGCCCTGCGGGGAATGTTCATCTGGTTAGATTTATTTTTTCTTTTCAAAGAAATCGTCTATATTGCTCTTGATTCTTTCATCTGGCAAAGTCTTTAGCAGATATCTCTCTGGCTTTAATTCCATAACTTTCTGGACGGTTTCCCTGTCGCCTCTTCCGGTGAGGAAGATGACAGGGATGTTTGCGATATCTTTATCCGAGCGGATCATTTCCAAAGTCTGCCGTCCGTCGCAGACCGGCATCTCATAATCTAGCAGAATGAGGTCGGGTCTGTCTATTGTGATTTTTTTGATTGCCGATACGCTGGAGTCTGCCTCCGCCATTTCATAGTTACCAGCCAGCAGCCCAATCATTCTGTTGCGCATGAAGTCAGAATCGTCCACCACAAGGATTTTCTTTTTCTTCTCTGCATCTTCAGCGATTTCTTCAATGCTTGCCTCTGCCTCTGATGTCTTATCAGAAGAAATATACGCTTGGACTGCCTGTAGCGCCCCCTTGTGGTCAAATGCCGATGCGATCTTGCCCCGGATGGAATCAGAGTGTGCCATGCAGAATGCAAAATATCCATCCCCCGTATCAAAGAGGAGGCTGCAGGGGGGATGGATCCGGTCGAAGGATTTCACCAATTGTTCATGGGTGAGCAGGCCTTCCTTTTCTATCTTGTACAAATCCATCGCAGGAATATGCTCCCTGAGCTTTTCTAACAGCTGCCGCGTAATATATCGGGTGACATTGATAATCATATCATCAATTTTCTGGTAATCGGTATTGAGTATTCGGCCAATCATTTTCAGTAGCAGCCGTTCCTCGAACACTAATGTGATCTCCCACTTTTCTTTCTGCTGACCACGGTAAATCAGGCGGTTGCAAATGATTTTTCCGAAATCTTCCCCAGCATATTGCTCGCTAATGATTTTGGCATTCATCTGAAACATTTCATAAGTAAGCTGAATGATGGCTTGTTCCAAAGAGTCAATCTCTTCCTTGTGAGGAATATCGGCCCACTTGCTGGCCACTTTTCCCACTATGGCCATATCTTCTGTCTGGGTATGTGCCACAACCCAGCCAATGCACACGCCGAGGAAATGACGAATCGAATCCAAAGAATAATTTGTCTCTGCCATTTCTTCTTCCAATGCAGGAAGTGTGTCAGTTCGGAAATTATCATGCAGGCGCTTATGTAAATCATAATGCTCGTAATTGATAGAGCGCATATATGCTTCCTCATGCTCGAAATGCTCTATCGTATGGTTTTTCAAGTATTTTATACCTTCCCGACACGCCCATTCGCTTTTTTCCTCATCCTCGCTGATTCTGAGTAGCTTATTCATGGTTGAAAAAAGCTGTCTGTGCTCCTTGTCAATAAAATCCACACCCAGTGCGTAATTATCATGCCATTTTATTTCTTCCACGTTAACCCTCCTTGCTGTGCTGCAGCGCATATTTTTGGATAAAAGTGTCTCTGCTTATTTTGGCACTTATATTCCTGTTGGAATGATATGACGCTTTGTAATAATCATGAAAATAACACATCGGACTACATTATACCATTATTTTGCAATTTTGGCTATCACAACTTGCACAAAAATAAAATATATGGTTGTTGGGTCGGTGGTTCCGTGGTAAAATGATAGTAAGGTAGTTGCAGCTTGAACTGGAGATGCTACTGGCGGCTTGACGCAATAGCGTATCTAAAAATGAAATTTATGAAAGGGAGGACAGGCTGATGAAATGCAGAAGAGTGAATATGGAAGCCGATGTGGTGAAATATGAATTGGGCAAGGGATTGGAAGATGGCTTTGAACTGTGGACGGATGTGGTCACCAAGGGATGGATCGTGACGGATTCCCTAGTGAAGATGGAGCGGGAGAATGGGCAGTACGTATGCCCCTATATTCTTCATCGGAGAGGACGGACTTTTATCAATGAGGGCGACTATATTATCACGGATGCCGATGGGACGAAGCATGTGTGCGGGGAGGATAAGATCTTTTCCAGATATGAGAAGGCGGAATCCTGATGCGCAGCGAAAAAAAGGCGAGGGGGAAATGATGGGATTTCAGAAATTACATACGGCGATGAATTATTTGGAACTGCAGCGGATTTTGGATGCCCTAGCAGGGGAGCGTATTCCTGCCTATGCTCGGGAAAGTGGGGAAGGGCAATATTTTCAGATTAGGTCGGGCGTAGCTTTTGTGGAGAAGAATATCTATGTGGAGGAAAAGGATGCAGAGAGAGCCGGCCTCTTGATTCGCTATCTGACAGAGATAGGGTCGGAACTGGCGACGAAGAAGGGGGATAGATTCCCTTGGCGCAAAAGGCGCAGAATGATGGTGAAATGCGGTTCTCTCTTTGGTGGATTGCTGAGAAGGAAATCATAAGGAATGGCAATAAAAAAGAAATCGTCTTTCCATAGTATTGTAATACTGCTATGGAAAGACGATTTCTTTTTTATTGGCTTCAGGTGTCTAAAGGTCTGAATTTTCCTTGCTGGCTATTTTCTCGCTGGTCATAGGTTCAAATTTCCGCTCGGATTTTGCGGACTTCCTGCGGCTTTCCGTGACGGCGATGGCTTCCTTGCAGAAGTACTCCTGAGCGCAGATTTTTTCTTTTGATCGGTTTTTCTTCACCCGCTGGTAACTTCCATCCGGTCTCATCTCCCTAGCCTTCATGTTGTCCTGCAACTGGATATCCATGATATGGATGACCTCTTCTTTCAAGGCATTGTCCTCCACTGGGAAGAGGATTTCCACCCGCTTATCCAGATTCCGGGGCATCCAGTCCGCACTGCCCATGTATATTTCCTCCATGCCGTTATTGTGGAAATAATAGATGCGGCTGTGTTCCAGAAAGTCACCCACGATGGAGCGGACGGAAATATTTTCACTGATGTTTGGTATGCCCACCTTCAGGCAGCAGATGCCCCGAATGACCAGATCGATTTTCACGCCGGCGGCAGAGGCTTCATAGAGGGCGGCGATAATTTCTGCATCGCAGAGGGAATTCATCTTCGCCTTGATAAAGGCTTTCTTTCCCTCTCTGGCAAAGTCCCGCTCCCTGTGAATCATGACTAGGAATCGGTCTCTGAGCCAGATGGGCGCTACGATGAGCTTGTTCCAAACCGCAGGTTCCGAGTAGCCGGAGAGCATATTGAATACGGCGGTGGCATCCTCGCCAATGGCTTTCTGATGGGTGAGGAGCCCCATGTCGGTGTAGAGCTTTGCGGTGCTGTCGTTGTAGTTTCCGGTACCGAGATGGACATAGCGGCGGATGCCGTCCTCCTCCTTGCGCACCACTAGGGTAATCTTGCTGTGGGTCTTTAGGCCTACCAGGCCATAGATGACATGGCAGCCTGCCTGCTCCAGCTTTCTCGCCCAGTTGATATTGTTTTCCTCGTCAAAACGAGCCTTCAATTCCACCAGTACCGTCACCTGCTTCCCATTCTCAGCGGCGGCGGCCAGGGAGGAGATAATAGGGGAGTGGCTGCTGACGCGGTACAGAGTCTGCTTGATGGCCAGAACGTCCGGATCCTTTGCCGCCTGTTTTACGAAATCTACCACCGGGTCAAAGGTCTCATAGGGATGGTGGAGCAGGATATCGTGCTCCCTGATCTGGTCAAAGATTTTTTCCTCCCCCTGCAGCCATTTGGCGGGCTGGGGGGTATAATTCTTGCTTCGCAGGTGGTCGAAACCTTCCAGGGAGGACAGTTTCATTAGGAAGGTGAGGTCCAGAGGGCCATTTAGGTGAAAGATGTCCTCCTGCTTGATTTTTAATTTGTCCGTGAGGACGCTTAGCAGGCGTTCGTCCATCCCCGCCTCCACTTCTAAGCGGATGGCCTCCCCCCACTGTCTCTTTTTTAATTGCCGTTCAATCTCGATGAGCAGGTCCGCGGCCTCGTCCTCCTCGATGGTCAGATCCGCATTGCGCATCACCCGGTATGGAAAGGCGCAGAGCACCTCATAATTCATAAAGAGCCGGTGGATGTTTTTCTCAATAATCTGCTCTAGGAGTATGAAGGTCTTTTCCTCCTCGCTGTCCGAGGGAATCTCCACAAAGCGGGGGAGGACGGAGGGAACCTGTACCGTGGCAAAGTCCATCTCTTCCTGATGTTTCTTCTTTTTGCTGGTGTGGGAGAGATATAATTCCTTGAATTGCCCTTTATTCTCTGCATCCTCTCCGTGCTGCTTTGCAGTGAGCATGGCACCGATATTCAGAGATTTATTCCGAATCAGGGGGAAGGGGCGGGAGGAATCCACGGCCATGGGCGTAAGAACCGGATATACTTCTGAGCGGAAATATCCGTCCACATAGGCGGCTTGCTCCTCGTTCAGGTCTTCGTAATGATTCAGGATGTGGATGTGTTCCGTCGCCAGTCCAGGCAGCAATCCCTTATTGTAGGTGTCATATTGTTCCGTCGCCAGCTCATGGGTTTTTTTGCTGATCTCTTCCAGCTGCTTGGAGGGGGTCATGCCGGCAATATCTTTCTTGGTATAGTTTACCTGCACCATGTCCTTCAGGGATGCTACCCGGATCATGAAAAATTCATCCAGATTGGAGGCGGTGATGCTTAGGAACTTCAGCCGGTCTAAGAGGGGCAGGGTCTCGTCCTGAGCCTCCTCCAGCACCCGGTAGTTAAATAGGATCCAGCTCAGTTCCCGGTTATAAAAATTTTCTGATTTATGATAATTTGTTTTTCCCATATTGAACCATTGCTCCTTTCTGTTTCAAATTTCAAATATCTATAAGCGATTCCTTTAGAAGTCTTTTTTTTGCTTTAATACGGGGTGTATGCCGAACACCTCCTCGAAGTAGGTGGCATAGTTCGAGAATACGCCTTGCTCCAAGGTGATATCGTAAATGGTATGGCCGGTGATGTACAGGGTATTGTTTCGCAGTACCATGGTAGCCTTGCCAAATTTCTGCCTGTGGCTTCTGTCCATGGAGTCGGCCAGTCTGAGAATGGCATTCAATTTGGTGATTTTGATATATTCATCTGGCTGGAACATTTCCTTCATCTCCTGATATTCCGGGAAGCGGTAGATGGGGTAGCGCAGAATGTTGGCCACCATCATCCGCTGCTTGTGGGAGATGCCGATGATTTCCGTGGATGTGACAATCTTATAGGTGTTTTCCCCGATATCGTTCAAGTTGATATATGCCCCGCAGTTGTGGAGAATCACGGCGATCTGCAGAAGCAGCCGGTCCTGCCTGGTCAAGTTGTTTCTGCGCTTTAATGCGTCGAAGATTTTCAGGGCGTTGGTCTCCACCACGCTGGTGTGGTTCAGGCTGCATTGGTATCGGTCCGCAATCTTACGGGAAGTGGTCAGGATATCGTCTGCAAAACTGTGGGCGGGGGTGAATTTCGCCTTCCGTTCGGCGAAGTCCGCCGCCATGCCATCGCAGATCGTTATGCCGGAGAGCCACATTTGCTCTGCTCCCGTAATTTCAAATAATATGTGGTAAATCATAGCGGTGGGAAGGAGCAGGGATGCCTTCTCCACGCTGATGTTCAGTTCCCGGCCCAATTCTTCCGGGCTCTGGGAGATGATGGAGCGGTAGAAGATATCGTACTCCTCCCGGTTTACGGAATCCTTCTTGCTGCCTCTGGAATCTGTGGGAATCAAGTTGCCAAAATTGTGGTTGGACAGATAGGTGACGAAGTTATGCAGCTGGTTTCCCACCGCGATGATATTTTTTACCTTCACGTCTTTCAGATGGTGGTTGGCGAAGGCGTGCAGGTCGTGGGCAATGTGCTCGTACACCAGATTCTGGTAATTGTCGGTGCGGTTTTTCATGTCTTGGAGCACTTCCTGAATGCGAAGAGCTCCAAGAAGGATATTCTGGGTATCCGTCAGAGCATTCTTGTCGAAAATGGACAGCTGGATGCTGCCACCCCCCACGTCTGCCAGCAAAGTTCCCTTCTGGATTTCTCCATTATAAGTCTGGATATCAGGACGTTTAAAGTCAATTGGAAGCTGTAGA
>CASGVX010000125.1 GCA_949346185.1 uncultured Lachnospiraceae bacterium | reverse complement strand
CCCCGCAGGGTGTCCCCCACATGAAGGGCGGAAGGACTCCGGGTGATGGCATAGTCTGACCGTCTGCCGATGGTTCTTCCCGGTTGCTGGGCGGCACCTCCCGCACTGGAGGAAGCGCGCTGCCTGATGGCTGCCTGCCCGCCAGATTGCCTGCCACCCTGGGCGTTTAGGGGATTGATTCTTTGATCCATAGTTCCGTATCCTTTCTATATTGTTCTACAGTTCATAGAGAAGAACTGCTTCTTGCAAGCAAGGTTGATATGACAGCCTTCTTCTCTGTGGCTGTGAATCAAAAACTTTTCTTATATTATATCGGATAATGGGAGAGAATGGAGAAGTTTTTTGCAAAAATTAGAAGTTTTTTGAATTTTATTCTTGACAATGTGTTTCCCTCGTGCTATCTTACTCTATAGAAATTAGCACTCTAGTGAAATGAGTGCTAACAAAGCAATCGGGTTAGAAACCCATTCTGGTGGAAAAAGGAGTGATGGAATGGAACTGGATGATAGAAAACTGAAAATTCTTCAGGCAATTATCCGCACCTATCTGGAGACAGGGGAGCCGGTGGGTTCCCGGACGATTTCAAAATACAGTGATTTGAACCTCAGTTCCGCCACCATCAGAAATGAGATGTCCGACTTGGAGGAGATGGGCTATATTTTGCAGCCCCACACTTCGGCGGGGCGGATTCCCTCTGACAAGGGATACCGGTTGTATGTGGATACCATGCTGGAGGCGAAGGAGGGCGAGGTCAATAGTCTGCGGGAAGAATTGCAGGAGAAGGCGGAGAAGATTGACGATGTGCTGCAGCAGGTAGCCAAGTTCCTCGCCACCAATACCAATTACGCTACCATGGTGTCGGGACCCAGATATCAGACCAAGCGGGTAAAGTTCATCCAGATTACCTCAGTGGACGAGGAGCATTTGCTGGCGGTAATCGTCTTGGACAATAATGCGGTGAAGAATCAGATGATTCGCATTGAGGAGCCGATTCCGGACGAGGTGATGGTGAAGCTGAACTTTATCTTGAATACCACGCTGAATGGATTGGATGTGCTGGAGATGAATCTGGCGGTGATTCAGCGAATCAAAGAGCAGATGGGAGAGCATACCCAAGTGATTGATTCCGTCTTGGAAGTGATTGGCAAGACGCTGGTAGATCAGGACGACTTAGAGGTATATACCAGCGGGGCCACCAATATCCTGCGGTATCCTGAACTATCCGATAAGAGCAAGGCGGCAGACCTTCTGAATGCCTTTGAGGAGAAGAAGGTGATCCACCAGTGGCTGGGGCTTCCCGAGAAGGGGAAGGACAATGATACCCATGATATCCAGGTGTACATTGGAGATGAGACTCAGGTGGATTCCATGAAGGATTGTTCCATGGTGACAGCCACCTACCAGATACAGGAGGGCGTTTATGGAAGGATCGGCATTGTGGGACCCAAGAGAATGGACTATGACAAGGTTGTGGGCACGCTGAACTCATTGATGGGTCAGTTGGATGATATATTTAAAGAAAAAAAGTAGAGAGGAGATAGAAAGTGGCTGAGGAAAAGGAGTTAGAGCAAGAGAAGATGGAGCCGGAGGCAGGAGAAGAGGCAGAAAAGGCTGGTAAGACATCAGAGGCAGCGGCGGCGACATCGGAGGCGGGGGAAGAGGCCGCAGAGGCTTCCCGGGAAGAGGCGCAGGATGCCGAAAACGGGGAGGAGAAGGCAGAGGAGAAAAAGCGCTTCGGAAAGAAGAAGGATAAGAAACTGGGTAAATTAGAAGAAAAGCTGGCAGAGCTGGAGGATCAGCGGATGCGTCAGCTGGCGGAGTTTGAAAATTTCAGGAAGCGTTCCGAGAAGGAAAAATCCCAGATGTTCGAGGTGGGAGCCAAGACGGTGATTGAGAAAATGCTTCCTGTCATCGACAATTTCGAGAGAGGGCTCACGGCTGTGCCGGAGGAGGAGAAGGATACTTCCTTCGTGCAGGGCGTGGAACTGGTATATAAGCAGATTCTCACCACCTTTGAGGAATTGGGGGTAAAGCCCATCGAGGCCGTGGGGCAGGAATTTGACCCGAACCTACACAATGCGGTGATGATGGTGGATGATGACAGTCTGGAGAGCGGCACGGTTGCCGAGGAGATGCAGAAAGGCTATCTCTATAAGGATACCGTGGTGCGCCACAGTATGGTGAAGGTGGTCAATTAGGGCAGGAGGCTATCATGCGCTGTATCTGATATCAGCGATGCAGCATGCAGGAAAGTTGATGATTGCAGAGTGGACAATAGATATAAGATAGTAACTGGATTCCAGTTATTGATAGATTAGGTGAAATATTAGATATCTTAGGAGGTAAAGGATTATGAGCAAGATTATTGGTATTGATTTAGGTACGACAAATTCATGCGTGGCAGTGATGGAAGGTGGAAAGCCTGTGGTTGTTGCCAATACAGAAGGTGCCCGGACCACGCCATCTATCGTGGCTTTTTCAAAGACGGGAGAGAGACTGGTGGGAGAGCCGGCAAAGCGTCAGGCTGTGACCAATGCAGATAAGACGATTTCTTCTATTAAGAGACACATGGGAACAGATTACCGGGTGTCCATTGATGAAAAAAAATATTCTCCTCAGGAGATTTCTGCTATGATTCTGCAGAAACTGAAATCCGATGCGGAGAGTTATCTGGGAGAGAAGGTGGCGGAGGCAGTCATTACGGTGCCTGCTTACTTTAACGATGCCCAGCGTCAGGCCACCAAGGATGCGGGGAAGATTGCGGGATTGGACGTGAAGCGCATTATCAACGAGCCTACTGCTGCTGCGCTGGCATATGGCTTGGACAATGAAAAAGAGCAGAAAATCATGGTTTATGACCTAGGCGGCGGAACTTTTGACGTGTCCATTATCGAAATCGGCGACGGTGTCATCGAAGTGCTGGCTACTTCCGGCGATAACAGGCTGGGTGGCGATGACTTCGACCAGAAGATTACAGACTATATGATTGCTGAATTTAAGAAGGCAGAAGGGGTTGACCTATCCACTGACAAGATGGCTCTTCAGAGACTGAAGGAAGCGGCTGAGAAGGCAAAGAAGGAACTTTCCTCCGCAACCACCACCAATATCAACCTGCCATTTATCACGGCTACCGCAGAGGGTCCGAAGCATTTTGACATGAACCTGACTAGGGCGAAATTTGACGAGCTGACCAGCGATTTGGTAGAGAGGACGGCCACGCCGGTATCTAATGCGCTGAAAGATGCGGGCATCACTGCCTCAGAGTTGGGCAAGGTGCTTCTGGTAGGCGGCTCTACCCGTATTCCCGCCGTGCAGGATAAGGTAAAGCAGCTCACCGGCCATGAGCCAAACAAATCCTTGAACCCAGATGAATGCGTAGCCCTGGGCGCTTCTGTTCAGGGCGGCAAACTGGCTGGCGATGCTGGTGCGGGGGATATCCTTCTACTGGATGTTACGCCTCTTTCCCTCTCCATCGAGACCATGGGTGGCGTGGCAACTAGGCTGATTGAGAGAAATACTACGATTCCTACCAAGAAGAGCCAGGTGTTCTCCACGGCTGCTGACAACCAGAGCGCAGTGGATATCAACGTGCTTCAGGGCGAGCGTCAGTTTGCCAAGGACAATAAGTCCCTAGGGCAGTTCCGTCTGGACGGCATCCCTCCGGCAAGGCGCGGCGTGCCTCAGATCGAGGTTACCTTCGATATTGATGCCAACGGCATCGTGAATGTGTCTGCCAAGGATCTGGGTACTGGGAAGGAGCAGCATATTACCATTACAGCCGGATCTAACATGTCTGATGACGAGATTGAGAAGGCGGTACAGGAGGCTGCCCAGTTCGAGGCAGAGGATAAGGCTCGGAAAGAGGGCATTGATGCTAGGAATGATGCAGACAGTTTGGTATTTCAGACCCAGAAGGCCTTGGACGAAGTGGGAGATAAGATTGATGCATCTGAGAAGGCAACTGTTCAGGCAGATATTGACAAGTTGAAGGAATTGGTGGAAAAGACCAATCCGGAGTCCATCTCTGAGTCAGAGGTGGCAGAACTGAATGCGGCCAAGGAGCAGTTGATGCAGAGTGCCCAGAACGTATTCCAGAAAATGTATGAGAGCGCTCAGGCAGCTGGCGGCGCAGGTCCTGACATGGGTGCCGGCGCAGGTCCGGATATGGGGACAGGTGCCCAAGATGGGGCAGATGACGTGGTAGATGGAGATTATAGGGAAGTATAAAATATTATATTGAATTGATGGCTATAGGATACACGGCGATTTCTATCTGATGACGTGTATCCTAGCATTTGATGACGTTAGACTTTGATTGGAGAATATAAATGGCAGATAAGAGAGATTATTATGAGGTTCTGGGGGTGGGCAAAAGTGCTTCTGACTCAGAACTGAAATCAGCCTATCGAAAACTGGCAAAGAAATATCATCCAGATACCAATCCTGGCGACAAGGAGGCGGAGGTGAAGTTTAAGGAAGCCTCTGAGGCCTATGCGGTATTGAGCGACCCGGACAAGAGACGCCAGTATGACCAGTTCGGCCATGCCGCCTTTGACGGCGGCGCTGGCGGTGCCGGCGGATTTGATTTTAGCGGCATGGATATGGGGGATATCTTTGGCGACATTTTCGGCGATTTCTTTGGGGGCGGGCGTTCCCGCAGCAGGAGCAACGGTCCCATGAAGGGGCAGAATATTCGCACTTCCGTTCGGATTAGCTTTCTGGAAGCCTGCTTTGGCGTGGACAAGGAAATTGATATCGTGCTGAAGGATGAATGTGCTTCCTGCCATGGAACAGGTGCCAAGGCGGGCACCTCTCCCCAGACGTGTCCCAAATGTGGCGGCAAGGGGCAGGTGGTATTCACCCAGCAGTCTCTGTTCGGCGTAGTGCGCAATGTGCAATCCTGCCCGGACTGCCACGGAACCGGCAAGATTATCAAGGATCGCTGCCCAGACTGCAGCGGTTCCGGCTACATCAGCAAGAAGAAGAATATCTCCGTTTCTATTCCGGCGGGCATTGACAATGGCCAGTGCGTCCGCATTCGGGATAAGGGAGAGCCAGGGGTGAATGGCGGTGGCAGAGGAGACCTTCTGGTGGAAGTGATCGTGGGAAAGGATCCGCTGTTCATGCGTCAGGATAGGGATATCTACTCTACCGTGCCAATTACCTACACCAAGGCGGTACTGGGTGGAGATATCCATGTCAAGACCATCGACGGCGAAGTGATTTATACGGTAAAGCCGGGAACCCAGACAGATACCAGGGTGCGCCTGCGGGGTAAGGGAGTTCCTTCCCTGCGGAATAAGCAGGTGCGGGGCGACCATTATGTCACGCTGGTGGTGGAAGTGCCCACAAAGTTATCCCATGAGCAGAAAGAAGCCCTGCTTGCCTTTGACAAGGCAATGTATGGGGAGGAAGAGAAGGCTCAGGAGAAGGAAGAGGAGAAAGAAAAAGATAGCGGCTCTTCTAAGTCCAAGGGATTTAAGCGAAAGAAAAAGAAATAGGATTGCAGGAAGATAAAAAGGGAACGCGCTGGCGTTCCCTTTTTTTACCAATCCTCCACATCTGCAAAGGGATTGGTGGTATTCTCCAATGAGATATCCTCCTCTGTATCTTCCTCGCCAAAGGATGTGGAATCATTGCCTTCCTGATCGTCCAGCAGCGTCTGGATTTGCTCGTCCGTCACCTCGTCGGAGGGAAGGTCTGATTCCGAGGAAGCGGAATCGTTCAGCGCCTTCTGCTTCTGATATTTTAACTGCAGTTCTAGAAGGTACTGTTCAAACTCTTCGTCCTTGTTGTCAATCATTACCACCCCGGGCTGGTTCATATATAAGAAATATTTGATTACTCTTCCGCTGCTGATTGCTACTTTTTCAACATTGCAGTAGTCGGAATCCCTTTCATATGGGAGTTTGTCGTACATTGTCACATGAAAGTCCAAAGCGGTATCGTATTTATTCGATAATACGTTTGTCACAAATGGTTCGCCCATGTCAACCTCCATTCTTCTAAGATAGAAAATTGTATTTGGCTTGCAACTAATTCCTTTTGCAAATCCAATCAAATATAGTATATCGTATTTTAGGTAAGCCTTCAACAACAAATTTATTAATTTGTATTAAACTAACATTTCCCACCGAAATCCCCATTTTATACAATCTGCCAAACCCATTACATCATCAAATCAACCATTTGCCCTTGTTTTTGCTCCTTATCAGACTGAAACAAGGGCAAATTTTTTCAACCGCCCACCACCTTATCCCAAAGCCTTGCGGAAGTCCGCTTCGCCTCTCTGATGGCATGGGCATAAACATTCATTGTGGTACTTACATCAGAGTGTCCCAGAAGTT
>CASGVX010000124.1 GCA_949346185.1 uncultured Lachnospiraceae bacterium | reverse complement strand
GGGATAACTTCTTCGTGTTGGTTAGGCGGTTGTTTTCTATTCTGCAGGAAGAGTAGAGGCAGAACTTGTCCTGCCTTGGATGAATCCGAAAGGCCGCCACTCCTGCCGCCCCGGAGAAGTATCTGGGCTTGACGAAGACGGAATAGCACCGCATGCGCTTCATCAGTTCCAGTAATTGCGTCATATTGCAGGGCTCTTCTGGAAACATTTCCGTCACGGGAATGCCTCTCTCCATCAGGAGGTGCTTGGCTTGCCGCTTATCTAAAAGGAGGCAGATGGCTTCCGGGGAATTTAGGAAGCGACATTCTGCCTTGGCCAGTTGTTCCAGAGAGTCTCTGTATGTCTCTAGGTTTTTGTTCATTTGTTCCAGATGGCAGGTCTGTGATGGGGGCGGGTCTATTTTGACTGCCGCTCCCTGCAGCAGTTCCGTTGCGGACTGGCTGAGCAGAGTACATTTCCGCAGTTTTTCTGGGGAAGATGGATTCCGCAGAGAATCCCAAGGAAGCAATTCCAAGGGAATGCCCTCCGCCGCCGCCCCTCTCCGCATATAGTCTGTCCGCTTGCCCTCCTCTGTGCCGATGAGGAACATCCCGCTACTCCGTCAGCATGGGATAGTAGTATGTCTCGCCGTCATACTCATCCGCTTCCTGCTGGTCGTCCACATTTACGTCCACGCCGTCAAGCCGCTCCAGTTTCTTCATCATTGCGTCAGACAGAAAATGGTATTCTAGGTTCAATAGCATGATATTGGAATGCTTGGGCAGTTCATTGAGAAGCAGCTGGCCACCCTTGTCTGTCAGCGTGCCCATGGATAAATCCAGCGTATAAATCTGATCCATATATTTGCTGTCAAGCACTGCCTCCGCAATGTCATCCTGCATCTCGCTGTCGGTGATTCCAAGATAGGTCAGTTTCGGGAAATCGGACTGGGACAGGAAATCCCGGATGGTGGAAACGTCTCCGTCAAAGCCGTAATTCTCCACGCCGATGTACAGTGTCAGAACTCGCAGGGAAGGGAGTTTCGCCCTCTGCACCTCCTGAATGATCTCTGTGGGAAGCCCGCCGCAGATAATCTCCAAATGCTCCAGCCTGTCATGGGCGATATCGCCCAGATCCAGCCCGCTGCTCCCCTTGATGACCAGTTTTTTCAGTTGGGGCATTGCTGCCCAGAGTTTGGAATAGTTTCCTTGGATAATCCAAGAAACCTCGCAGTCCTCGTAATCCATGTCGCCGATAAATAGGCTTTTGACTTTGGAAAAGGCATCTTTGTTTGCTACGATGCCGTCGATCAAGGGCTGGGCGCCTTCGTCATCATCCCAGCACTCGCCCCAGCAGCCGATGACGATTTCTTCCAGGCCGGGCAAATCCGGATCCTGCAGAATCTCCTCTATCATGGTCTCAGCATTCTTCCCCTCTTCGTTCCAATCTTCATAGGTGTAAGCGTAACGCTTGCTCTTATACATGACATGCCTCCTTTTTGCAGGCAAAATGTTGCTCCCTGCTTCTGAGCATCGGCAATATTTTGCCTGATGTTTTTCCGTTGTCTCTGCGCATTTGTGAATGGTAATATTATAGCATGAATGGGGCGTGATTTCTACATAAAGAATTGTGCGCGCTGACTTGCATAAATTTTCAGGATAGGCTATAATAATATTTTGGAAAAGAAACGATGTTCAACGGAAATAGATGCGTTAATGGAGGAATGTATAATGAGCAAGAAACCAGTTGTGTTGATGGTACTTGATGGATATGGATTGAATGAGAATGCCGAGGGCAACGCCATCGCCCAGGCAAAAACTCCTGTGATGGACGGGCTGATGAAGGAATACCCCTTCCAGAAGGGAAAAGCCAGCGGTTTGGATGTGGGGCTGCCCGACGGACAGATGGGCAATTCTGAAGTGGGGCACATGAATATCGGCGCCGGAAGGATTATCTATCAGGATCTGACCCGCATTACCAAGGCCATTGAGGATGGAGATTTCTTTGAGAATAAAGCCTTAATGCAGGCGGTGGAAAATGTGAAGAAGAATGGCTCTGACCTGCACCTGTTCGGGCTTTTGTCAGACGGTGGCGTGCACAGCCACAACACCCACCTCTATGCCTTGCTGGAACTGGCGAAGAAAAATGATATTGAAAATGTATACGTGCACTGCTTTCTGGATGGGCGTGATACGCCTCCTGCTTCCGGTAAGGATTTTGTGGCGGCTCTTCAGGCGAAGATGGATGAATTGGGCGTGGGACGGATTGCCAGCGTGCATGGACGTTACTATGCCATGGACAGGGATACCAACTGGGATCGTGTGGAGAAGGCATACAGGGCGCTGGTAGAGGGCGTGGGAAAGAAGGCTTCCGATGGCGTGCAGGCTGTGGCGGATTCCTATGGGGAGGATATCACGGACGAGTTCGTGGTACCTACGGTTGTGGAAAAGGACGGCAAGCCGGTGGCAACCATAAAGCCGAAGGATTCCGTGATTTTCTTTAACTTCCGTCCGGACCGCGCCAGAGAGATAACTAGGGCGTTCTGCGACGAGGATTTTGACTTCTTCCCCCGCGCCAATGGATTTATGCCCTTAACCTATGTTTGCTTTAAGGATTATGACGAGACTATTGGCAATAAGCTGATTGCCTTTGAGAAGGAGAATATCGTCAATACTTTTGGAGAGTTTCTGGCGGCCAATGGAAAGACCCAGCTGCGCTTGGCAGAGACGGAGAAGTATGCCCATGTGACATTCTTCTTCAATGGCGGCGTGGAGGAGCCCAATAAGGACGAGGAGCGTTCTCTTGTGAAGTCCCCGGCAGTGGCGACTTACGACCTGCAGCCGGAGATGAGCGCCCCGGAGGTGGGAGAGCGGCTGACGGCGGCAATCACTTCGGACAAATATGATGTGATAGTAATCAACTTTGCGAATCCGGATATGGTAGGCCATACGGGCGTGATTCCTGCGGCCATTGCGGCAGTGGAGAGGATTGACCAGTGCGTGGGCGCAGCCGTGGAGGCGGTGAAGAAGGTGGATGGCGTGCTCTTTATCTGTGCCGACCATGGAAATGCGGAGAAGATGGTAGATTCTGAAACCGGCGCACCCCATACTGCCCACACCACGAACCCGGTACCGTTCATCTTGGTGAATTATGACGAGGCCTACACGCTGAGAGAGGGCGGCTGCTTGGCGGACATTGCCCCCACCCTCATTGAGATTATGGGATTGGAGCAGCCGAAGGAGATGACGGGAAAATCCCTTCTGGTAAGGAAGTAGGTTTGCTGGGAAGGCTTTTGTGCGTTTTTGCACTTTACAAGGAAGAATTTGTATGCTAGAATATAAATCCGTGAGACTTGTTTTTATGTTACTATGAAGGGCGTAGCCGTGAATCGCAACGACGCTTTCATTACTGTGGAGAGAGAAAGGAAAGGTTTAGGAAAATGGTTCAGACACTTCAGGGAATTTTGACTATCTTATACATTATTATAGCAGTTGTGCTTACCGTGCTGGTACTGATGCAGGAGGGCAAGGAGGCAGGGCTTACCGGGGCCATCAGCGGCGGTGCGGAATCCTATTGGGGAAAGAATAAGAGCCGTTCCATGGAGGGCGGATTGGTATTGGGTACTAGGATACTGGGTGCGATATTTATTGTTCTTTCTATTGTGTTAAACTTAAAAATGTTCGTGTAGTAGAAAGAGAATTCCAAGGATGCTGCTTTTGTGGCATCCTTTTGTTGGTTTATAGGATAGTTCTGTGGCATGGGGCGTGGGCGAACTGGGCAGGTTCGGCTGATGCAGACTGTGGAGAGGCATGGGGAGCAGGGTGGGAAATAAATCATTTCACAACACTAACGCAGTTTGTGTAGCAAGTATTGTGCGGCGAGCAGCACAAACAGAAAGGGACATTGAGTTCCTTGCGCATTAACTGCTCGCAAGGGAGGTTTGCAGCATGAGTACAAATATGACAAGAGAAGAATTGCAGAAGAAAAAGGAGACAGTGTTTGCGTTCATTTCATCAAAGGAATATAAACCGATGACCATACGGGAAATGCGGGGCGTTCTGCAGGTTCCCGCCAGTGACAAGAAGATATTCGCGCAGGTGTTGGACGAGCTGATGGACGAGGGAAAGATTCATCTAAGCGTGAAGGGGAAGGTCAAGATGGCGGCGGAGAATGTGCTGGTGGGAAAGTTCATGGCCACTCAGAAGGATTTCGGCTTTGTGCGGGTGGAGGGAGAAGAGGAAGATTATTTTATCCCTGGCCCTTACACCAAGGGCGCCATGGACGGCGACAAGGTGCAGATCGGGGTGGATGTCCATTCCAAGGGCAAGCGGAAAGAGGCACAGGTTCTAGCCATCCTGGAGCGGGGCGTGGAAGTGATGGTGGGAACGTATTCTACCAGCAGGAGTTTCGGGTTTGTGTTGCCGGACAATCACAAATTCACCAAGGACATCTATATCGCCAAGGCAGATACCATGGGGGCTGTCACAGGGCATAAGGTGGTGGTGGAAATCACAGACTATGGCAGCGAAAATCGGAATCCGGAGGGGAAGATTATTGAGATTCTGGGGCATATCAATGATCCGGGGGTGGATATTCTGTCGGTGATTCGAGCCTACGGCCTTCCGGAGGAATATCCTGACGGGGTGATGGACCAGGTGAGGGATGTGGAAGAGGAAGTGGCGGAGGAAGAGAAGGCGGGAAGGAGCGACTATCGGGATCTGCAGACGGTCACCATTGACGGGGAGGATGCCAAGGACTTGGACGATGCCATCACCCTCTATAAGGAGGGGAATCTGTATCGGCTGGGAGTGCATATTGCAGATGTTACCCAATATGTGACGGAAAAGTCTCCTCTGGATAAGGAGGCACTGAAGAGGGGTACCAGCGTGTATCTGGTGGACAGGGTGATTCCCATGCTGCCCCACAAACTGTCAAATGGCATCTGCTCCCTGAATCAGGGGGTGGACAGGCTGGCTCTTTCCTGCCTGATGGATATTAATGAGAAGGGGGAGATTGTGGGGCACAGCATCGAGGAAACTGTGATTCATGTGGATCGCAGAATGTCCTACACCAGCGTGCACAAGATTGTGGAGGAGAAGGATGAGGCGGAACGGAAGGAGTATGAGGAGCTGATTCCCATGTTCCAGCTGATGTACGAACTGGCAGAGATTCTGCGGAAGCGCAGGTTCAAAAGGGGCTCTGTAGATTTTGACTTCCCGGAGAGCAAGATCACTCTGGATAAGAAGGGGAAGCCTCTGGATGTGCAGATTTATGAGAGGAATGATGCCCACCGCATCATTGAGGAATTTATGCTGGCGGCAAACCAGACAGTGGCGGAGGATTATTTCTGGCAGGAACTTCCCTTCGTGTACCGTACCCATGAGGTGCCGGACTCGGAGAAGATACTGCAGCTGAATGCCTTCGTGCAGAATTTCGGGTATAATCTGAAAACAGGAGCGGAGGATGAGATTCATCCCAAGGAGATTCAGAAGCTGATTCACAAGGTGGAGGGCACGCCGGAGGAGGCGTTAATCAGTCGTCTGGCGCTGCGATCCATGAAGCAGGCCAAGTACACCACGGGCTGCGAGGGGCATTTTGGCCTGGCGATGAAGTACTATACCCATTTTACTTCTCCCATCAGGAGATATCCTGATTTGCAGATTCATCGAATCATCAAGGAGAATCTCCATGGAAAGCTGAGTGAACGGCGGGTGGAGCATTACAATAAGATTCTTCCCGAGGTCACGGCGGAGGCCAGCCGTCTGGAGCGGCGGGCGGATGATGCGGAGCGGGAAGTGGAGAAGATGAAGAAGGCGGAATATATGGAGCAGTTCGTGGGAGAAACCTTCGAGGGAGTCATTTCCGGGGTGACCAGCTGGGGCATGTACGTGGAACTACCGAATACCATTGAGGGGATGGTGCGAGTGGCGGATATTCCGGGGGACTATTATTATTTTGAGGAAGAAAATTATCAGATGGTGGGGGAGCATACCCATAAAATCTATAAGCTGGGACAGAGAATCCGGGTGACGTTGGATGCTGTGGATAAGATTTTGCGCACCATTGATTTTGTGATCCCAGATGACGAAGAGAGGGATTCATATGGCGAAGGAAACAAAGAAATTGATTGCAAATAATAAGAAAGCATTCCACGATTATTTTATCGAGGAGAAATATGAGGCGGGGATTGCTCTGGCGGGGACGGAGGTGAAGTCCCTGCGCATGGGCAAATGTAGCGTGAAGGAGTCCTTCATCCGCATCGAGGGGGGAGAGGTGTATGTGTACCATATGCATATCAGCCCCTATGAGAAGGGAAATATTTTTAACAAAGATCCCCTGCGTATTCGGAAATTGCTGCTGCATAAGAGCGAGATTCGGAAGATTGAGGGGAAGATTGCCCAGAAGGGCTATACCTT
>CASGVX010000123.1 GCA_949346185.1 uncultured Lachnospiraceae bacterium | reverse complement strand
TACTTCATAACCTTCTGCACCGAACATCTGTCTGAAAGCAAGACGACCGATACGGCCAAAACCATTGATTGCAACTTTAACTGCCATGTTAAAATTCCTCCTATAAAATTATTTTTATACTTTGTCCTATGGCTGCAAATACCCTGCCATAAGACAATATACCATGAATTGCCAGAAATGGAAATTTCTTCCCATCCAAAGAGTATTGTACCCAATCCGTTAAAAAATTTCAAGTTTATTTTTTATATTTCTTCCCAAACTCGCCATTTTCATGCAACTATACCTAATAAATTATACAGAAGTAGTTTTATTGGGCAAATTTGCCGATATGGCAAGCTTGGCGCGGCATGCCGGAAGGATGCTCCCCGGCATCCCCGGCCGCACACTGCCAGATGATTTCCAGCCTACTAGTAGGATTTCCCCCGATACTTCACCTTCACCGGCTCAATAAGGTATAGCGCCCTCCGGGGCATCTTCCCCTTTTTCGCAAACAACTTAGAGTATTTCCTCCACCTGCCCTTGGAGGTCTTAACCTTCATCTTCCCGCTCACTCCTCGGAATGCCGAGGTTCCCACGGATTTGATCCTATTCGACCTCACTACCAGATAGCGGAACCTGCCACAGCCTGCGAAAGCCTTCTTCCCTATGGAAGCCACCCTGCCGGGCAGCAGGACGAACTCTAATCTTTTACAATTCTTAAAGGCATTATCCCCAATGGTTTTCACATTTTCCCCCACAGTTACCATGGACAGCTTGCTATGTTTGCTGAAGGCATTCTTGCGTATGCTCACCACCTTGAAAGAGTATTTCCCCATTTTCACCTTCCCCGGAATCGTGATGCGCTTGGCATTTTTCTTCTTTGCGCCGTAAACTGCCACCGTTCCATTCTTCTTTGCAGACTTTAGGACAATATATTTCAAAGCCCCTACCGTTTTGATTTTCCCCTTCTTTGGCAGGGAGGACTTCTCAGTCTTTGGCTTTTCCGTTGCCTTCGGCTTCTCTGCCTGTACCGGCGGCTCCTTTGTCACTTCTGGCACTGCAGTAGGCTCTGCTGTGGGGGCAGCCGGGGATGATGCTGTAGGCTTTAATGACGGCGATGCTGTGGGATCCAATGATGGCGATGCCGTGGGAGTCGGTGTCTGTAGCTGAACCGGCGTCTTCTGCGCCGCCTTCAATGGGATATCAGTACATGCCACCCTTACTTTATGATCCTTTTCATCCACCAAGCTCATCTCGCACGTCGCCATGAAATCCCCTGACAGATGGCTCAGATTCGTCTTCACCCGCTCCAGCGTCACATTCACTTTCTGCATTCCCAGCTTGAGGTTCATCTTCTTCTCATACTCAGCGATGACATTCCCCTCTTCGTCCCTCACCTTCGTAGTCACATCCACATCCCGGGCTTCTTCCTCCTTCCAAGTAACATATGCCTCTGCCGTTCCGCTGAGACGGTCATTCTCATCCAGAGAAAGCTGGCAGGTCATATCGCCAACTTCCATGGGGTTCTCCCCCTGAGATGCATAGAAAGACACATTTGCCTTTCCATTTGACAACGCCACTTCTTTCCCATCCACTTTCACAGAAGTGGCATCCTGAGAAACAGACAACTCCATCTCGCTGTCATCCACAATTTCCACAGACAAACTACTGCCCGTCACGGAAACTTCCTTCTTGATGCCCGATACATCCATCACGGTAAGTTCCGTCTCGGTGTCCGTCTGGCCAGAGGAAAGGGTGACCGTGTCATACCCTACTCCCTTCACGCTTTTTACAGTAAGTTCTGCATCTTCATCCGAAGTCTCAATCTCAGAGAATAAATCCTCTGTGGCAACATAATATTTCAATTCCTCCTGCTGGCTCCCCGGTTCTGATCCATCCTGAATCTTGTATTCCCCCTGAGGCAGCACGAAACTCCTGATGCCGCTAAATTCTTCCCCGCCATCTGCCATCCGGTTCTGCTCGTAGGCGCCCTTAATCTCCTCGAAATCCTTGTCGCCTCCATTGACCAGATTCACCTTCTCCCGGTTCACCGCAATGGACACCTTGGTGCTTTCCTGTGTGGTACTCTTAGCGCCGGAAACCTTCTCAAAGTTCTCCCCTGTGAAATCAGCCTTGCTCAGGGCATCCCTGATGGTAGAATACTTCACAAAGGAGGCGCTGGTGTATTTATTGAATCCGGAAACGTATTCAATGCCCGAAAAATCCTTCTTCACCGTCAGCTTCTTTAAGCCTGACGGATGGTTGCAGTCATATACATCCAAGATATAATTGCCCCGGGCATCCATATTAACGGCCACCGGCACCACCGCATGGCCTGAACACTTGGTGTAGATGCACATCACAATGGGATCTGCCAGGGAATCAACGGCAAGGCCGCCGGAGCGTTCGAACTCCTCCACCTGCTTCACTAGCTTTCTATACTTCCCAGCATTGTCAGAACTCTCCCAGCCAATCTCATCCACAAACTGGGATACCTGATAAACTTCTATCAGTTTCGTAATAGCCGCATCAGAACTTCTCGGCGCCTTCAAGTCATATAAGTTCGCGGCAGAAGCATCGTAATCCTTTACATCAAAGGAATCTCCCTGATAAAACTCCGTGGTGGATGCCGCCATGCCGAAGCAGCTGCCTCGCCAGCCCTTATCCCACGCATAATAGTAAGATCCTCTGACGATGCTCTGCAGAGCGGTAATATAGCGCTGTCTCGGAATGTAATACCTAGAACCGTAGCCAAAGGAAGAGCTGGTATTCTCAAAAGAATAATGATCCTCCCCCTCCGTATAGAACTGATCCAGTCCTACCACTGGAATTCCATTCCAAATATTCCCCAAGGCATTCCACGTGCCGTTTCCCTTTCTATAATAAATCGTCAAATCTGCATGGGTTCCTGTAAAAGCAGCAGCATCCATAGTCGCAGGACGGTCTCCATAGAAATATATCTTCTGGAATGCCGAGCAGTCTGCAAAACATTCGGGCAGTATGCCTGACACCCCTTTAGGAATATTAAGGGTTCTCAGAGTCCGGCAATCACGGAAGCATCCCCCTCCCAGAGACGTGAGGGATTCTGGCAGAATCAATGTCTCTAGCGCCTCGCAGCCCCTAAATGTCTCCTTCCCCAATGTTTTCAGCTTCTCCCCCAGAAGAATATCCGTCATGCCAGTACATCCCTTGAATGCGCCCTCGCCGATATGGGCGGCGCCGCGCACATCCAGCTCGTCTACGATGGCCACATCCCCCGCGAAGGCTTCTTTTTCTATGGCAGAAACGCTCTCCACTTGGACAATCTGGAGTTTCCCGCAATCGGCAAAAGCACTCTCTCCGATGCGCTCCAGCTTCTCCTCGGAATAAATCCGAATCAGATTGGGCAACCCATAAAACGCATTGTTTCCCACCTCTGTGGACGGTCCCGTCTCAACCAGCTTAATATCATTCCTATGATCCACATTTGCAGGGTCATTGCTCCACTTTTCCAGATTATCCTTGGTAAAGTCCGGAATCTTGCCGCTTCCGGAGAATGCCAGTTCCCCAATGTCATCCCTGTAATCCCATGTCAGATTTCCAAAACTGCCATTTGCCACATCCGTCTTGGTGGGATCCCAGCCTATCATGGTATATCCGGGGCTCCAAGAATAATTGCTGCCCAGATTTATGTGCTGGGTATGGGTCTTGGATTGGGTCCATCCATTCTCCCAGCCCGTAGAACCGTCAATGCGATGTACCGTCATGCCTGACTTATTAAATCTTACCGAATTATTATATCCGGTACAGCCAATCACATTTCCTTTCACATCTGTACGATGGGAACTTCCCTCCACCACGGAGGGGGCATTTCCATAAAACAGTAATTTACCCAAATTCCCATTTTGACTAATGGCAGATTCCTCCAGAGCAGTCACTGATTCGGGAATTTTCAATTCTCTTAATGTCCCGCAGTAATTAAAGGCATAAGAGCCCACCGCTGTCACCGTGTTCGGAATCAAAAATTTCTCATCTGCCTGACCGGCAGCATAATAGATCAGCTTCGTTTTATTCTGATTGTAGATGACATTATTCTCCACTGCCATATGGGTATTTCTGGGAGAAATGGATATATCAGCCAATTTCGGGCAGGCAGAGAATACATTGCCTAAAATCTGCTGAATCTCCTGTCCGAAGGAAACCTTCTCAAGGGCTGTGCAGTTGGACAGCACAGACTGGCCAACCGTCTCAATGCTGTTTGGAAAATCCAATGATTTCAGTTTTGCGCAGCCGCTGAATGCGCTGTCGCCAATAACCTTCGTCTTGTCTGGAAGAACCAATTCGCTGATCTTGCCACAGTTCGCAAAAGCATTCTTTCCGATGGACTGGACGTCCCCGCCCAGCCTCACATCCCCCAGAGACTGACAGTTTTGGAAAGCATACTCTCCGATTTGCGTCACATTTCCCGGCACATCCACCGCTGTCAATTCACTGGCATAGCAAAAGGCATAATTGCCAATAGATCGCAGCGAGCCCGGCAAGTCAACATTCTCTACCACCGCCTGGTTAAAGGCACGGGTTCCAATCTCCTTCACCTGATTGGGAACCACCGCCTTAGTTCCTCCGTGACAGGGATAGCAAACCACTTTATACGGTACCGTGTCTTTCAATTCCACAATCATATTATTGATAGACTGAAAATACTTATTTCCCGCATCCACCGTCACCTTTTCCAATTTCCCGCCAACGCAGGGATTTGACGGAATCCTCGTCACAGAGGCCGGCACGCGGAAATTCGTCAGAGCCGTATTGTCAAATGAATTTGCTCCAATCTCCTCCGTGCTCTCCCCGATGGCAGCACTCTTTAACTCCGTACAGTTGTAAAATGCCTGGGATCCGATGGTCTTCACCTTTCCCGGAATCGTCACTGCCTCCAGACCTGAACAGCCAGAAAAGGCACTGTCTCCGATCAGAGTCACATCAGCAGGAATGCTAATGGATGTCAGACTCCGGCATCCTCGAAATGTAAAAGAATTTATTTTGGTGACTTTCTCTGGGATATTCACCGATGCCAAATCTGCGCAGCCATAAAAGGCACTGCCCTCAATGATGGCCACATCCTTGGGCAGCGTAGCACTTTTCAAGTTGCTGCACTGGCTAAAGGCACTATTCCCGATACTGGTAACGCTGTCCGGAATCTCCACCGAGGAAGCAGAGACGCACCCGTCAAAGGCACTGCTAGAGATGCTGGTAATGCCGCTGCCGATAGAAATCGTCTGAATCTGCTCATAACACCATCTCCAAGGCGCATCCGTGATATATACCGTATGGGTTTCATCAATTTTATACGCCGAACTATAGTGGGCTTTCATCGGTCCCTTTCCCGTAAGCGTCAGCTTATAGGGCGTCTTATCCTTCAAGCCCCAACCATCCTTGGCATCCTCCGCTGTCAGCTGCCACGAAATCGTTCCATCCGTTCCGGACAAATCGCCAGCAGCCTCGGTTCTGCTGACGAGATGCAGAACCCCCGCCATGGCACCTGCCGGCACGGGCAGCATTTGCACCGCCAGAACAAAGGCCATGAATGCCGCAATCCTCTTTTTCTTCATAAAGCATTTCCTCCTTATTCCGTAAATATCATTTTTTTATTAAAAAATAATATTTTCTTGTTACCATTTTAGATATAATATACTATATGCCCCTGCTGTGCGTCCACTAAAACCAACACCTGTTTTCATATATTGAAGAACCAAAATCACCATCTCATGATATTGACACGCTTTCCTTTGTCCGATAAAATAATGCTAGGATGCTGGATGTTCAGTGAATGTTCGTCTAGTAGGATAAAAGAACAGAAAGGTTTGGATCATTTCATGGATACAATAAAAACACGCTCCCGATTTGGATTTATCGGCTTTGGCCTGATCGGGGGCTCAGTGGCTAGGGCGCTGCGAAATCTCTATCCGGACAGCGAAATTATTGCCTACAATTATTACGAGACAAAACCCCACGAAAAACTGGAACAGGCAAAATCAGACGGAACGCTGACGTCCATCAGCACGTCCCTGAGAGATTTCTCCCGCTGCGAAGTCATTTTCCTCTGCGCCCCTGTCTTAAAAAATGTGGCATATCTCAAAAAACTGCTCCCCCACCTGTCACCAAACTGCATCCTGACAGACGTGGGTAGCGTGAAAAGCGATATTCACAGGGAAATCGAAAATTTAAATCTCAATAAGCAATTTGTGGGGGGGCATCCCATGACCGGCTCGGAGAAGACCGGCTACGCCAACTCTGATGCCTCCTTTCTCAAGGGCGCCTACTACCTCCTCACTCCCACCCCGGAATCAAACCCGGAACATGTGGCTTGGATGATGGATTTCGTCAAATCCGCAGGCTCCCTGTGCATGATTCTGGAGCCGGACAACCACGACCGAATCACCTC